>JAHJNE010000043.1 GCA_018820995.1 Gammaproteobacteria bacterium
CTTGTTGTTGCAGAATGTCATCAATGCGCTGGATACCTTGCTGGTAATCCTGCCTGGCGGCGGAAAAGACAGTTTGCCGTAGTTGGTTAAAGTCAGGTTCTGGCATGGCAGCCACAGTGCTGCACCATAATGCCAGCAATCCGTAGCTGATTTGTTTCACATCGGGCCGTTTTAGAAGTGGTCGATTTTTGCAGTATAGTAGCGGAAATGAATGTTGCCACTGCTTTGCCTGCCTGATCATCGTCAGGGCAGGCAAAGCCTTAATGCTATTAAACTTTCAATTTCCAGGATAGCGTTTCACCGGCAAAAAACGGCACGATCGGCAGGCCGTCTGGTAGGGTGATTTCGTCCGGAACTTGCCAGCTGTCTTTTTCTAAGGTGATGGTGCCGCTGTTTCGTGGTAAGCCATAAAAATCGGCGCCATAGTGGCTGGCGAAGGCTTCTAGTTTATCTAATACCCCAAGCTCTTCAAACACTTGCGCATACAATTCAATGGCGCTCCATGCACTGTAACAACCGGCGCAACCGCAGGCGGTTTCTTTGCGGTGTTTGGCATGCGGGGCTGAATCGGTGCCTAAGAAAAACTTCGGATTGCCGCTTTGCACCGCTGCACGCAAAGCTTGCTGATGAGTGCTGCGTTTGAGCACCGGTAGGCAGTAGTTATGCACCCGAATGCCACCCACCAGCATGTCGTTTCGGTTTAGTAGTAAATGTTGTGGTGTAATCGTTGCCGCGACTTTGGCCGAGCTGTTGCTGACAAACTCGACCGCATCAGCGGTGGTGATATGCTCAAGCACAACTTTTAGCTCTGGGAAGTTTGCGACAATTTGCGATAAATGCTCGTCGATAAACACTTTTTCACGGTCGAAGATATCAACATGCGCTTCTGTCACTTCCCCATGGACTAGCAATAACATATTGTGTTGTTGTAAAGCTTCGAGCACCGGATACAGGCTGCTTAAACTGGAGACGCCGGAATGTGAGTTGGTGGTTGCTCCGGCCGGGTACATTTTAGCGGCCAGTACGCCAGCTGCTTTGGCATCGGCGATGTCTTGTGGCGAGGTCTGATCGGTCAGATAAATGGTCATGATCGGTTCAAAAGTGCTGCCTGCCGGGCGTGCGGCCAAAATACGGTCGCGATAGCTATTGGCCAGTTCGCCGGTAGTGATTGGTGGCACTAAGTTTGGCATCACCACAGCGCGGTGGAAGCAGCGGGCGGTGGCGGCGACGGTTTCTTTGAGCATATCGCCGTCACGAAAATGTAAGTGCCAGTCGTCAGGGGTTTGGATGGTCAGTGTGGTCACAAAAAGCTCCTCGCGCTTGCTAAATTTAATCTGCCGGAAAATCCGGCTAAGTGTATCATTAACCAGCACGCCTGTTCAGCAGGATGTCGTCGCGTCTTGCGCCGTGCTTATCAGTTCATCAACTGGAAATGGCATGAAAGTAAAATTCAGACCTTTGTTTCGCTGGCAGTGGACAGTGTTGATTTTGTTGCTGTTCAGTTTCGCCGGTATTACCGAATATCTGGTTTTTCAAGAGCGCGCGCGTCAGCATAATCTGAGTACTCGTCAAGTAGTGGCTGCTGCAGGACAGTTGCGGGCTTTGATCGAATCGGAAATGAATGGGCCACTGAATTTAAGTTTTGGCTTGGCCGCTTATATCAAAGCGTCACAGGGTCAGGTTCGCGATACTGAATTTGAAATTTTGCTCCCGAACCTGGTGCACCAAGGCCGCTACATTCGCAATATGTCCATTGCACCTGACAATCGAATTTCTTATGTTTATCCGCTACTTGGTAATGAAAAAGCGCTGGGTATTTATTATCCGGATTTAACTGAGCAGTGGCCGGATATTACCAGAGTGATTCAAAGTCGCACCCCACAATTGGCAGGGCCAGTGAATTTAGCGCAAGGTGGGGTCGGGTTTATTTATCGAATTCCGATTTACCTACCGGATGATCGGTATTGGGGGATCGTCAGCACAGTGCTGAATATTCAATCGATGTGGCAGTTGCTGCAAAATCGTGCCAGTGAGCTGGAAGTTAATGTAGCGCTGCGCCGGTTTGTTGATCAGGAACAGTACCAAATGCTGTTAGGGGAGTCCGCCTTATTTAGTGTCAATGCCATTTTACTGGATTTAAAAGTGGCCGATGTTCGCTGGCAGTTGGCAGTGCAGGCGCAAGAGTCACCGTTACAGCGGCAAGGCTGGTTGGTGCGTCTGATCAGTTGGGGCGTCAGTCTGATGTTGTGGTTGTTGGTCTTGTCGGTGTTTATTGCCAACCGCAGACTGGCGCAGACGGCGGATGCCTGGCAACAAAGTGAGGCCTATTTTCGAACGATTCTTAATAGCGCGGCGGACGCCATTGTGGTGGTGGATCACACCGGCCGGATCGAAACGGTCAATCCTGCGGCCTTAGCGCTGTTTGGGTATCAAGCTGGGCAATTAACCGGAAAAAACTATCAACAACTGTTTATCGAGGCGCCCCAGTTAACCGAACAAGATGTCACGATAGAAATACCCGGCCTGCATCATGATGGGCAATCAATTTTAATTGAATTAAACCATACACATATTGCCCATCAACAGCAAAAATTGACGGTGCTGCTGATGCGCGACATCACCGAGCGAAAAAGGATTGAGCAATTAAAAGAAGAGTTTGTCTCGACCGTGAGCCATGAACTGCGCACCCCATTAACGGCGATTAATGGCGCGCTTGGGTTGTTAGTGGGTGGTGTGGTCGGAGACATGGCGCCGGCACAGCAACAACTGTTAGATATCGCCCAGCAAAACGGCCAGCAACTCGCGTTGTTAATTAATGATATTTTGGATATAGAAAAGCTTGCCGTCGGTAAAATGCAGTTGTATCTGCAAGAGCTGGATATTCTGCCTCTGGTGTTACAAGCGAAAAATCGTAATTTACCGCTGGCTCAACAATCCGGGGTGCAGTTGAAAATTCGCTCTGATCTCACCGGTGAAGTCAAAGTGCTGGTGGATGAGAATCGTCTGCAACAGGTGTTTGCTAATTTGCTAGCCAATGCCATTCGTTTTTCGCCGGCACAAGGGGTGGTATTGATTGAAGCCAGACTGATAGGTTTGAAGGTGCGGGTGTCGATCACCGATCAGGGGCCGGGTGTACCTGTAGATTTTGTCCCAAGGTTGTTTCAGAAGTTTTCGCAAGCTGACGGTTCCACTACCCGGCGTTTAAGTGGTACCGGATTGGGGCTGGCCATTAGCAAGGAGCTGTTGGAAAAAATGGGTGGCGATATTGGGTATCAGCCAAATCCGGCTACAGGTGCTTGTTTTTATTTTGATTTACCAGTGCAATAATGTACAAAATCAGGGGTAATCTGCGCAGTCCCTCGAATGCGACAAGCATTCGCACCTTGAAAATTGCCTTGATTGAATTGAGCTGACGGTATGGAGTGAACTGAAGTGATGCAAGATTTTCCCTGGATTGATGTGATCGCAGTACTGTGGTTTATCGCGCTTTGGGTTGGCTATACCCTGTTTGCAAAACGCAAAGCCCGTACTGTCAGTTGTTTGTCATTTGAATTAAGGCGCAAGCGTACCGACTGGATGCGGCAGATGTTGACCCGCGACAACAAAATGGCCGATGTGGCGCTGATCTCAACGCTGGAGCGGAATGTCAGTTTTTTTGCTTCCAGTTCCATGCTGATCCTCGCCGCTTTACTGACGTCTATCGCTTCGAGCGACAAGATTGCTGAAGTGTTGATGCAAGTGATGCCCTGGATGGATCACCGGGACGGTCTGCTACAGTTTAAATTATTGTTTTTAGGCCTGATTTACATATTCACATTTTTCCAGTTCACCTGGTCATTACGCCAATATGGTTTTGGTGGTGTGCTGATTGGCGCTGCGCCGGAAGGTCGCGATTTACCTCAGGCTGAGTTGCAACTGTATGCCAACCGCGCAGCCAAGGTGATTGATCAGGCCGCCCACTCATTTAACTACGGCCTACGCGCCATCTACTTTTCGTTGGCGACGCTGGCCTGGTTTATTAATGTGTGGCTGTTTATGTTATCGACTGTCGTTGTATTGTTAGTGATGAAACACCGCGAGTTTCACTCGAAAGCCCTCAAAGCATTACAAGAAGTTTAATCGCTGCAAAACCGGTGCATTCAGGCTTAAAAGCGCGGTAACTCTGCTACCGCGTTGCTCCACAACGTCTATTTTGACGGATACACCCTCAGGGTAAAATCTCATCACAATTTTTTTCTACGCCTAAATTCGCGCTTTGAATTTTCATCGGCCACACTCAGTGTCAGCGCACTGGTTGGTGGTTACCTGATGAAAAATATCGTTTTGTGTTGGTTATTGGCATGGTCCAGTTTTCATTGCGATGCTGCGATTAACTGGCAACAAGCCAGTCTGACTTACCTCTATGGTACCGATTATCGGATTGGCGACCCGAAACGCCATGTTTTGACACTGGAACATGCTGCCAATACCAGTTGGGGTGACAGCTTTTTGTTTATTGACCATAGCGTCAGTACTCAATCAACCCATACAACCTATGGCGAATGGTCGCCACGTTTTAGTCTTGGAAAAAACACCGCATGGCAGCCGAGCTCGGGCTTGATTAAAGATGTGTTGCTGGCCAGCACCATTGAACAAGGTGAGCGATTTACCAATTTTTTGTATGGCGTTGGGTTGGATTTAGCCATTCCCGGCATGAAATTCACCCAACTGAATTTTTACCGGCGACAAAATGATATCGGCGCAAATAACTATCAGGCTACCTTAGCCTGGGCATTGCCTTTTCAAGTGGGCGGGCAGGCATTGTTATACGACGGTTTTATCGACTACAGCAGTGCCCATGGCGAGAAAGCCACCAGCGTGAATTTCACTTCGCAGCTGAAGTTTCCGATCCAATCCTGGTTTGGTGTGCAAAACCCAATTTATCTGGGTAGTGAAATTAGCCTGTGGCGCAATAAATATCATATTGCCAATAGTGCAGCGCTTAAAAGCAATGAAGTGAACGTCAATTTCCTGCTGAAGTGGATGTTTTAAACCACAGTTAGCTCTGATAAATGCTGGCTGATATGCAGCCAATGGGCGGCCTGATAATCGGCTTTATTCAGTTTTCCATAGGCAAAATGCGGTTGGAGTTCGGCATCCGAACTTTGTAAAAATCGCTGCAGCTGGGTAATGAGTAGTTCCAGCGACTGTGACAGCGGAAGTTGTGGAGCCAGCGCCGCCATACCCGGAATGGGATCTGACAGTGGATGATGCATTGCGCCGGCAGCCTGAAAAGTACTGAGCGCCAGCTTGCCAACACTGTGTTGAAACAACGGTGACTTATGCGCCGGATAGCCATCCAGCGAACCGGCAATACTCTGGGCACAGTGCTGAAACACTTCGCTGGCAGACCAGACCCCGCTGTACTGGATGTCCTTACCGCGAAATGTTGTCAGTTGCTGCAATAAAGCGGCTAAATCATAGGAATGAAGCGCTTTTCCGGCGCTCACTCCTAACGCTGCGACCGCCACCATTGCAGTGCTGCCGAGTAAAAATGTTCTGCGTTGCATCTGCAATCTCCAATGACGTGGCGGGGCACCGTTTGATTAATTCTCTACCGCAGTCAGTGCGGTGTGAATAGATGGCCACACTTCGTCTGCTTGTTGTTTGTCTTCATCACTCAGTGCCTGACCCGATAACACCAAGACTTTTCTGGTGACACCTGCAGCGGCGGCGGCTTGCATGTCAGCCGCTTTATCGCCCAACATCATGCTTTGCGCCGGATCAATGCCGTATTCACGGATAGCCTGGTTAAACATCCCCGGGCGTGGTTTGCGGCAATCACAGTCGATGTTGTAAGGGTTGTCGCCTTTTTCCAGATGATGCGGGCAATAATACACGCCATCAATTTTCACCCCTTGGGCGGCGAATTGCTGTTTCATCCAGCTGGTGAGTAACGCAAACTGGTGTTCGGTGTAATAACCACGGGCGATACCGGACTGGTTAGTGACCACAATCAGCAGATAACCTAAATTTTGCAGATGGCGACAGGCTTCAAACACACCGTCGATAAAATCAAACTGTTCTGGCTGGTGCAAATAACCATGATCGATATTGATCACGCCATCCCGATCCAAAAAGACCGCTTTACGTAATGGCACTGCGGTAGTGGCAGGCGCGTTTTCTGCAACCTCGGTTACTGTTACATCGTCCTTGATGTGTTCGTTTGTTTCCATATTCATTACAAGCTTTCCTGTACTATGACTTTATCGAGCATTAATTTCACGGCGTCGACACTGATTTTTTCCATGATATGGCTGCCTTTCACCCGTTTACCGAATTTCTGCGCTGCCGCGGTTTGGCCAGTCTGCAGTTTCAGCTCATCGTGATAAACCTCAACCACATAATGCCGGTACAAATAAGGACCGGTGCGATCCGGATTGCTATGACCATACAGTCCAATGACCGGCGTACCAACGGTCACCGCCATATGGGCAGGACCGGTGTCCGGGGCTATGACCACAGACGCAACTTGCAGCAGCGCCAGCAATTGTTTCAGACTTGTTTTTCCAACTAAATCAATTATTTGGTTTTGAGCCTGTTGCAGGATGTCATCCCGCAATTGATATTCCATCGCGGTTGGGCCACCACAGAGTAACACCACAAAGCCTAAACCAGTGGCGTAATCGGCAATGGCCGCATAACGTTGTGGCAGCCAGTTGCGCTCTGCTTTAGACGCGGCCGGGCAAATCACTAAAAATCGGCTGACACCTTGTTCGCGATAAGGCTGCACAACTGCCGCTGCAAAGTCGAGATCGGCCTGAGACATCGGCATCTGCCACTGCGGTTTATCGGATGGTTGCAGTAAAAATGGCACACCCAAATGGCGGGCAAAACCGGCAAAACCATCCAATACATGCGGTGTTTCCTGCGGCGCAATCCGTTCCCGCATGAAAAGTGCATGCAGCTCTTTGGCACGTGACCAGTCAAAGCCAATTTTGCGTTTAGCGTTGATCACCAATGACGCAAGATTCGCCCGCAGCGCCACTTGCATATGCAACAGCACATCAAACTGGCGGCCTTGTAGTTTTTGACTTAAATCGGCGTAAGCTTTAAAACCGAGCTTTTTATCAAACACCACGAATTCAACACCGGGCAAGTCTTTGAGCAACATCGCTTCGACTTTACCAAGGATCCAGGTGATTTCTGCGCTTGGATAATGTTGTTGAATAGCCTGTACCGCTGCGACCGCATGACAAACGTCACCAATCGCCGACAGGCGCAAAATACAAATGGTGTTTGGTGCAGTCATCGCCAAATGGCCAGTAGGCTGCGACGACAGTGTCGATTGAGACTCTGATGTTGCCGCAGGTGTGACGGAATTTTCGGTCAAAATCAGTTATCCCTGAATTTTCTTGATAATCGCACTGGTGGAACAACCATCCACAAATTGCAGAACCTTGACGTCACCACCAGCGGCCAGCACTTCTTTAGCGCCGACAATAGTATCGATACTGTAATCGCCACCTTTGACCAATACATCAGGCTGCACTTGCAGGATCAGTTGCAGCGGCGTGTCTTGTTCGTCGTCGTTGTCGCCAAAGGGCAACACCCAGTCAACACTGGCCAGGCTCGCCAGTACAATGGCGCGTTCATTCAGTGGATTGACCGGTCTGGTTTCGCCTTTTAAGCGTTTAATCGAAGCGTCGCTATTCAGGCCAACCACTAATCGGTCGCCCAATGCTTTTGCTTGCGCCAGATACCGCACATGTCCCGCATGCAAAATGTCAAAACAGCCGTTGGTGAACACAATACGTTCGCCATTTTGTTTTGCAAATTCAATATGCTGCAGTACTTTATCAAAAGGCGTCTGATAGACATCCCCTTGTGAAAACAAGTGCTTATTCAGCTTGGCTGCCAGCTCCGCCGGCGAAACCGTGGCTGCGCCTAATTTGCCAACCACAATACCCGCGGCTAAATTGGCCATTTCCACTGCTTGTGGCAATGCCATCCCAGCGCCTAACATCACCGCTAAAGTCGCAATCACGGTATCACCAGCGCCGGTGACATCACTGACTTCCAGCACTTGTGCTGGGAAATGGTGGTGTTCAGTTTGGGTGATCAGCGTCATGCCGTGCTCGGAGCGAGTCAGCAACATAGCGGCTATGCCGCAGCGCTCTAACATAGCGCGGGCCGAGCTGAACATCGCTTCTTCGCTGCTGGTGTCGCCACCGGCTAACCGGAATTCCGATAAGTTTGGCGTGAGAATGTCGGCGCCGCGATAGACCGATAAATCAGCTTGTTTCGGGTCAACCAGCACATATTTACCGGCGGCTTTGGCGCTTTGAATAATACGGCCAACCGCTGCAAGTGAGCCTTTGTTGTAATCGCTCACCACTATAAAATCGTAATCGGGCAATAAGGTAGCGACCTTGTCGGCGAGGGCTTCACTATGCGCCAGACTGAAGTTTTGTTCGACATCCAGCCGCACCACCTGTTGATGGCGTGAAATCACCCGCATCTTGGCGATGGTCGGTAAATCGGATTGCTTGAGCAGGGCAGAATAAATACCATCCTGTCCTAAAATCGCCGTTAAGCTGTCGCCTTCCGCATCATCGCCAATCAGCCCAAGCAAACCCACTTTGGCATCAAGGTGTGCAATATTACGGGCCACGTTGGCAGCACCACCGGCTTTGTCTTCAATTTTGCTGATTTTCACCACGGGCACTGGCGCTTCCGGCGAAATACGCTGCGAATCGCCCTGAAAATAACGGTCCAGCATCACATCACCGACCACCAACACTCTGGCGGCGCCAAGTTCGTTTAGTTTGGTGATATCAATCATGCGGTGATTTCCAGATCCAAAGCTTCACAGAGCCAATGGCCAATAAACATGTGCACTTCTTGAATTCGCGCCGTTTCGTCGAAATTGACGATAATCGGTAATTTTGCAATGTCTTTGACCAAACCACCGTCCCGGCCAGTCAAGGCTACGGTAAAAGCGCCAATGTCATTGGCGGCTTGCAGCGCCAGATTAATATTCGGGCTTTTGCCTGACGTCGTCAGGCCAATCACCACGTCTTGGGGTCTGACTAACCCCTGTACCTGACGGGAAAATACCGTGTCAAAATGATAGTCGTTGGCATGGGCGGTTAAAATTGAGGTGTCGGTGGTCAGGGCAATGGACGCCAGCGGGCCACGCTCGGCTTTGTAACGCACCATAAATTCGGCTGCTAAATGCTGGCTGTCGGCAGCGGAGCCACCATTACCCATCCACACCACTTTGCCACCTGCTTTGAGGCAGCTCAGCACTGCATCCAGCAATTGTTGGGATTGTTCGGCATATTGTTCAACCGTGGCAAATACCGCACGGTGGCGCTCAAGCGCGGCTAAAAAACTGGCTGTTTGATTCATCAATAACATTCCTTTAAAGCGCTTGCGGTGCAGGCAATGCCAGCAACCGGGCAATATCGGCCAGCACAAGTTGCAAGCCGGGTTCAGATGGATATTGTGCTGTAAGCGGCGTTCGCATCGCTTTGTGGCATTGTGCCACTATATCCGCTTTGGCTAAAGTCGAAGGGTAAATCAAGTTTTGGGCGGC
>JAHJNE010000439.1 GCA_018820995.1 Gammaproteobacteria bacterium
GTTCGCTGAGCAGTAATCGTTCGCTCAGAATGTCCTGCACCAACGCAGCACAGATCTCAATCGGCGCGGTTTCGTTACCGTGCACGCCACAACTTAATACGATGTCATTGTTACCAAACTGCTTGGGCGTAAAGCAAATGACCCCACTGTCCCAGATCTGACAGTCAGTGCCATTGTTCAGTTGAAATTGAGTCTGCACAAGATTGTCGGGCAATGTTTCAGGGTTTGCCAGTGTAAAGGCCAGAAAGTCAGCAGAAGAAAGCCAGGCGGGTAACATCATCTATTTCCTTGCAAAAAGCAGTGCGCTGCGCCCTATTCTACCCAGACCTGCCGTTGCTGAACAGAACAAAGGTGGCCTGTCTGACCACCTTTGTGATATCGCCGCGCTCAATGAACAACTGCTAATTGATGAACAGCATCATTTATGAGTTGCTGTCTTTCAGCCGCGATGTAACAGCCCATTCGCTGGCTGTTACATCGCTGAAGCCCATTGCACGACTTTCATCAGCTTTCGCCACAGCTAGATGCGCAACTATGGGCACTGGCTGCCATAAATAGCCGTTGCCCACTGTGGATTGTCGATAAAGGGGTTGCGGTTTTTCTGCAGCTCAAAAATGCGGTTATTTCGACGCTGTTCAAAACTATCCACCGGATCAGCCAAATGCCAGGCTAACAACACACATAACTTGCCCATTTGCGGCGCTGAACTGCCGGTTGGCGCAATATTCGGAATTGATAAATCCGGTGTGCCGCTGTCGTCACCGCCTTCGTAACGCACGTCCATATAAAACATCATGCGGGCAACGTCGCCTTTCACGGCAGCTCGTGGCTCAAAACTATCACTGTCAGTTTTGTTCAATGGCGCTTCACTGAGCGGCGTGCCACCATTGTCAAAATCTTTGTTGCCACGGGTCGAGTTGATGGAGACGTCGGCTGGACGTAAATGATGTAAATCGGTATGGGCATATTGGCTTTCGGCAGGAAAACCATGACTTTTTGCCCACACGTGTTCCCGGTTCCAGGCATCCAGTGAGCTGCTGCTATTCACCCGGAAAGTTTTTGGCGTGCTACGTCCGGCATAGAGCAAAATGACGTTATTGCTGTTGGCTGGATCTTCGTCGGTATAGCTGATCGCGTCCCACACCTGGCTATAGCTGTAGCGCTGATGGCCACGTAAAATGCTATTTAAGGTGCTTTTTAGTGCGGCACCGGTTTTGCCGTTGGTCCCAACATAATAATCTGGCAGGTTGGTTGTACCGCCAGTGCCATCGCCAGTACCACCGCCCGTGCCGCCGCAAGAAGTCGTGAGCGGGCCAGAGCCAGGATTGCCGGCATTACCCGATACCTGCCAATCTGCCATGGTATTGCTATCGGGCACGTTTTTGCGGCTGATTGATTTATCAACGGCGTTAAGTGTCCAACCACTGATGGCATTTTCAAAGGCCACTACGTCAATCTCGATGGCGCCCTGACGCAATTTGACGTAATCACCACTATTGCCAAGTGATAATGTTAAGCCCGTTTGATTTGGCGTTTTGCCAAACAGACTTTGCATCGCCGCGGTATTTTTTGCCACGACAAAATAACTGGCTGGGGCAATAGTTCCGCTTAGGTTAAAACTACTGCTGTTATCGACCAGTGAATAGCCACTCAGAGAGACGCTGCTACAACTGTCATTGTAAATTTCAATAAATTCTTGTGTCGCGTCATTGGTTGGCGCGTCATAGAGCACTTCAGAAATTAATAATTTGGCATGTACTGGCAAAGTTAAACTTAACAATGCCGCGAGGGTCATCAGGCGCATGGGTTGCTCCGCTGGATCAGAATAGGTTGTAGTTCCGGCGCCTGTTCTTGCGACAGGCTAGCTGGTGATTGTTGGCGATTAAAAGGTCGCCAACCCAGCATAGCCTTCGAATATGACATTTGTCTTAACTAACACTCACATAAATTACATAATTAACAAATGTCTCACTTTATACGACAATTGTTCAGGCCCACATCACCAACAAAGCAGCCACCACAATCAGCGCTAAGCCCAGATAATCCTGCTTTTTCAGCGTCTCTTTAAAGAAAAATGCCGAGATCAAAAGGGTAAATAACACTTCGACCTGGCCAAGCGTTTTCACCAGCGGCACAATTTCCAGACTCATTGCGGTAAACCACCCTAAGGAGCCGATGCAACTGGTGACACTGGTCAGGACGGTTAATCGTGGTCGCTGCCAGAGTGCTATTAACGAAGCACGATCCCGAAGCGTCAAATAAACCAATAAAATAATGGTTTGTAGGCTGATCACAAACAACAGCACCCAGGCTGCTCCATAAGGAAATGGCAAGCCGAGCGCCAGACTGGCTTCGCGCACCCACAACGAGGTAAGCGCGAATGCGAGCCCTGACGCAGAGCCAATCAATACCGTCGGCCAGCTGATGGTTTTAAAACTACTAAGACCACTGAGCAAAAATACTGCTATTCCTCCGACCAGCACACCAAGCCAGCCAAGTGGCGTTAAGTGACTGGCAAAAAATAATACCCCAAGCACCGCTGCAAAAATGGCTTCGCTTTTAGCCAGCCCAACACCAATGGCATAATTTTTCTGCTTAAACAGCACTACCATCAAGGCCGTGGCCAAAATCTGCATCAACGCCGCCGCCACAACAAAAAAAACAAAATGGCTGCTGAACTGCGGCATTTGCGCGGAGGGTTCACGATAGAGGATCCACAAGTAAATCGCCGCCAGCGGACTGGCATAAATAAAGCGGGCCAGCGTCACCCCTAAGACATTGACATCAACACTCAGCTGCTTTTGAAAGGCATTGCGCCAGGCCTGCATAAAGGCCGCTAACAGCGTAAACAAAATCCACATCAGCTTCGTCTCCGCTGTTGATGAACATTCTAGGCTTCAACGGAATCGCTGGAAGTCCAGATGGTTAAATAAAGAGCTAATGTAGCGGATTTTGGTGCAGTTTTGTGCAGGTATTTTTGAAAAACCGATTAAAAATAACGCAGTTAGCGTCAGTGAACCGATCCGAGCGTTGCAATCACCGCCAAAAGCATTATGATAAGCCGCAACGTCGGTACGTAGCGCAGCTTGGTAGCGCACTTCGCTGGGGGTGAAGGGGTCGGAGGTTCAAATCCTCTCGTACCGACCATTAATTCCCTCTGTTAAAATCTTTTGTTCACACTTCAA
>JAHJNE010000440.1 GCA_018820995.1 Gammaproteobacteria bacterium
CCGACTAAAACTTAAGCATTGCGCAACCCGGACGAAAGTTTCGATGCGTTGCAGCCGAACCATAGTTCATTCCCTTGTGATTGTTCGCGATTTCTGAATAGCCTGGCAGTAAAAAGCTGATTTATCTCTTCATAGGCCAGAGCCAGACTAGAGCAACTTTTCACCCACCTTAGCTCGAGGAAACGACACATGTCAGCACATTCATTACAAGGAAAAATTTGTACATTAGCTACGTCAATACTCGGCGCTTTTACACCGTTTTATGCCACCTATGCCGGCGCCAAAGCGACGGTTGAACATTTCACCTGGGCTGAGCCAAAGAATTTAGCAGTAGAGGCATCTCAGTGACCGCTGTCGTGCCGGGACCGATGGATACGCCGCTCTTTTATGGTCAAGAAAATAAAGACACGGTGGTCTATCATAGTACTGCCGCGGCATTGTCAGCATTTAGCAAAACCGGTTTAACCGATATGCAGGACATCGTGCCGCTCATCCGCTTTTTGGTCACCGATGGCCGGTGGATTACCGGTTAGACTATTTTGGCGAACGGCGGCTTTACAACCAAATAAATCAAGGAGATACAAACAAGTGCATACTCTGATGATGCTGTCTGGCGGTTTCATATTGCTTTGCGTTTTTCTCGGATTCGGGTATTGGCGTGGGCGACTCGCTCGTGCTGCGTTATGGTTTATCCCAGCTTGGCTAGTAGTGAGTTTGGTCAATATGTCGGTCGGCGTCTTACACGCTGGCTACAGCTGGCTGGATGAACTCCCGTTTTTGTTGATGCTGTTCCTTCCTTTGGCGGCAATTGCCCTGCTGATCTGGCACAAAAAACGCGGTTAAATGACGATGGACGCAGTTGACCCGATGTTTCATTGGCTCCATCGCCAATGGCATCGGTTGTTGCCTCCTTATCGCATCGACAGGAAATTCTATACCCACAACATAGGCTGGCAGGAACTTATCAGCAATTTGCTTTATCTATGCGAAAATCTGCGACTGGCACTGCCAACAAGATGCGGATGCCATCCTTCAAATAATGGTGCAGCTAAGTCAATCAGCTGACCTTTACCGCAACTGTCGGTTGCGTAGGATTGAGCGGTTTTGGTAGATGCCGGCCATACACCAACTGGAATAACGGGGTTGCCATTAACGTTGTGACAATGGCCATCAACACCATAATCGAAAACAGGTTTTGCTGAATTACGCCATAACTCAGTGCGATATTGATAATAATCAGTTCCATTAATCCGCGTGAATTCATCAAAGCACCAACTGCCATGGCGGTGCGGTTATCCGCCCCACCAATCCGCGCCGCAGCCCAGCAGGCAACACCTTTGGCAAAAATTGAGGACGCCAGAATCAGCAATGCGATCGACAATACCTCCCATGAACCGAGGACATTCAACTGCGTTTTTAAACCGGAATAAGTAAAAAACATCGGTAGTAATAAAAACACCGTTATTTTATTCAGCCGCGAACCAATAATTTCGGTGATTTTCCCGCGTGGCATGGCGATGCCAAACAGGAAACCGCCAAACACAGCATGCAAACCAACCCAATCCATGGCATACGCAGAAGCGCCCCACAAACACAGAACCAGCAGCAGCTGAGGTGATGTCAGTACGCCCGTCTGCTGAACTTTATCGGCCATCGGCTGCAACCAGCCTCGTGCTTTAAGCAACATAAAAGAGGCATACAACACGCCACCTATCACCGCTTTTATTGCAAGTGCGGAGCCGCCGCCAAAACTCGCTAACACCACAGCGAGTACCAGCCAAGCCGCGGCATCGTCAATCGCCCCTGCAGCGAGCGCCAATGTACCCAAAGAAGTCCCTGCGAGATTGCGCTCATAGATGATCCGCGCCAGCATCGGAAACGCAGTAATCGCAATAGCTGCGCCCATAAAAAGCGCGGCATTGCCAAAAGAAATATTGGCCGCAAACAACCCTGGTTGATCTAATAACCACAGGCACAACAAAGCACCCACAGCAAAAGGCACCACCATCCCTGCGAGCGACACGCCAACGGCACTGCGCGCTTGTTGCCGGAATAATTGAGTATTAAATTCCAATCCAACCAGAAACATATAAAGGCCAACGCCGATTTGACCGCCGATATACAACAAAGGCATGGTATCGGCGATAAAAATACTTTGTTGCAACTCCGGTAGGAATAACCCAAAAAGCGACGGGCCTAACACCACACCCGCGATCATTTCGCCGACGACTTTAGGCTGACCGATATATTTCGCCAAAAAACCAAATAGCTGCGCGGCAATTAAAATAATCAGCAGTTGCTGGGCGAAAGCCCAGGCGAGTGCAGGTGTTTCCATCAACTTCTCTCGTCAATCAATATCATTATTGCCTGCCAAAGCTTGCTACGAGCCAGCTCTGCTGCGATGTTATGCGTTTGTATCTTCCGACACCCTATCGGTCATGCCTTGCGTTAGCAAGCGACAACAAACTATCAGCTTTTACCGTCTTACCGAAGACTTTGATCACCAGCCTAACGACTTACCCACCAACCGATAAATAACAATGCAAAACCAAACAGGTAAGCTAATCCAAGCCAGGACCAGATTTGCATCAGCCGACTAATCCCATGCTTCGTACCACGATGTTGTTGCATCAGACTGAAATTTAGCCAGGCGAAAATAGGCGTGGTGATAAAGGCCAGGCTCATGGCGAAGGTCAACATCGGCCCCAGAGCTGATTTAAAGAACAGGATCACTGCAAACCCTGCGGCTGCCTGCGCCAGTAACCAGTAACTGTAGCTTTGTTGACTGGCATTCTTCTGTACGCCAACCAACTTCATCGATTCATTGAGCGTACGGGCATAACCATCTAACACCGTGATGGTGGTGCCAAACATACATAAAAAAGCGACGCCAGCGACCAATAAAGTCGACCATTCGCCTATGGTTGTGGCGTACATGCCAACAAATTGCTGGGTGTAGGCTGCGCCCGCGAGCTCTATCGGCTGGCCTGAGCCATATTGCACCAATGAGCCCAGACTCAAAAACACCAGCGCCAACGCGGTCGTGCTCCAATAACCAAGATTGAGGTCAAACAGACCATTGGCTTTACTGATATTTGTCTGCTGCTGTTTTTGCTGCAACCAAAGTGAATTAATTGCTGAGATTTCAATTGGCGCAGGCATCCACCCCATCAGTGCCACCAGAAAACCCAACGAGGCTAAAGTCCAAGGCGAAGGTCCGACGTAACCGATGGGCGCTGCCGGCCCGTTTTGCCAGGCAATAAACGCAGCGGCTAACGTTGTGAGTGTTAACAGCACCATGATCCATTTCGACACCCGGTCCAGCAGTTTGTACTGACCTGCCAGCAAGATGGCTAAACAAGAGGCCAACAACAATAAACAAAGCACCGGCAAGGACAACGGCCAAGGCAAAAAGTATTTCAACAAACTGGCGGTCAGCAGCAATACACCCGCTGTGTTCACCACGGCCGCAATCAGATTCAGAACGACAAAACCACCCAGATACCAACGCCCTTTACGTTGATATCCGACCAACAGATTTTCACCATGATTCAGGGTATATTCGACGCCAAAACGGAAAAATGGGTACTTCATCACGTTCACTGCCAGGATCAGCCATGCCAGCTGCCAACCAAACAATGCGCCCGCCTGAGTTGACGCCACAATATGTGAGCCGCCAATCGCCGCTGTGGCCAACAAAATTCCGGGCCCTAAAGCCGCAAGTTTGGCCCGCAGGCCTGAAGAGTGAGACATCATCTTGATCATGGTGGTGAATTCCTGGCGCCCACTCTAGCCGATCCAATCAACATCGGGCTATACCCTGCGATTTTTAATCACGACATTTCACCGCCAAACATGCGTTCCCGCTTAAGCGACTGTTTGCTGCAGAAACGACTTGCGACCCTAGGCAAGCATTGGCAATTCTGGCATGCTGCAACTTTTAAATGGGAGCCTTGTTATGTCTACTTCTGATCAGGATATGATCGACCAGAGTTTGTTATTTGAAGTGATTGAAAATCAACTGGCCGACGGCGAACCCGCAGCAGTAAAAGCGACTTTAATGCGGTTATGTATGACCGGTCACAGTCGCGAAGACGCAATTGAACTGATTGCCTTGGCATTGGCTCCTGAAATGGTGGCGGTGATTGAACACGAACAAAAATTTAATCTGGTTCGGTATCAACAGCACTTAGAATTACTGCCGCAAACGCCGTGGCTTGGCGAAGAATAATCTGAAGCTGGCAGTCGCAGCACTTCATATGATGGCCACTGTTATTGCCCTTTTGCCTTTGCAGGATACACCTCGTGATGTTTCGGACGCTCTGTAGTTTTTTCTTCCTGCTGGCATTAACAGCCTGCCAAAACCGGCCTGCTACGACCGATGCCGACAATTTTTATCTGAAACAAATTGCAGCATTGCCTGAGGCTGCGCAATTACCACCTTACGCCGAACTTTATCAAAGTTACCTGCAAAGTCCGGCAGTATTTAAAACATCTGCTGATTGGCTGAGTTTTCAACAGCTTTTAACCAGAAACCCAGAACAGTGCCAACAATTGCCCTGGCAACAACAACTGCCAGCACAATTCTGGAACCTGACGTTTTATCAACAAGCGTTGCAATGTTTTGCCAACCAACCGGCATCGCCAGAACTCAAGCGGTTCCGGGACTATCAGCAATATGTCATCAATGGTGTATTACAAAGTGGCAATGGCAAAGCCAATTACAGCGCATATCAGCTGAACAGCTATTTTGATGCCCATGAGATAGTCCGGTTGCTTGATATGCAAACTGTGGATTTTTATGCAGAACTATCTTCAGACAACAACGCATTGCATTACGTGTTTCAGGTTTACGATTACAACTCACGAAAATTCCGCACCCTGTATTTTGAAAACCAACGGTATTTACATGCTATTGACCAGATCCCCTTTCCTTTTATGGGCTTAGTTGATGGCTGGAAAGAATTATTGCTGACGAAAAGTGCCCAAGCCAATCACATTCTGTTATTACCGCGAGCTGCAGCTGCACTGGCTGAAAACCGCCCCCAAGATGCTGCTTTGTTTTATCAGCAAGCGATTGCAGGTGGCTCATTGCAAGCTCGGGTAAAACTGGCTGAAATGTGTTACCGCACCGATAGTCAGGGCGTCGTCGACCAAAAAGAGTGCGAACAGCAGTTATTACAAGCCGCGGACAGCGACTATGTTCCGGCTTTGCACTTGTTACATTTTCTGCATCGCAGTGGCCAGTTCGGGACACCTGATCTGGCAAAAATCGAAGCGATCAGAAAATATATTAGTGAGCTCACCGATGCGGGTCAGGCAGAGCTGCAACTCTCTCGTTATTACTACAATCAAAGTTTTAAAATGAAGGACACTGAGCAAGGCGATAGCTGGCTGCAACAGGCTGCACTTGCAGGGTATGCCGATGCCGGAGCTTTCTCATTGCTCTCAAAACGAGAAAAAGCGCAAATCAGCGACGAAAATTTAAACCAGCAACTGCAAAGCCTCGCCGAACAAGGTGGCTCTGCCGCGGCCTATCTGTATGCATCGCAGTTGATGCAACAACCTAAAATGACGCCACAACAAGCGAAAGACGTTGAAAAGTATTTATTACAAGCGGTGCAAAATTATCACCCGGAAGCATTTTACTTACTGGCTTACGGCTACGAAGAAGGCTTATTTGGCGCCGAAAAAACCGGCCAGGCATTAAGCTACTTCCAAAGTGCAGCGGAACGGTTTTATCCGCGGGCCATGTTGCGCTTAGGTAGTATTTATCTTGAAGGGGCTCAGGTACCAAAAGATGCACTTCGCGCTAATCGCTGGTATTTGCTTTGTAGCAAGCAAGGCAATAGTAGCTGCGCTTTTAATGCCGGTGTGATGTTCGACGATGGTGATGGTCTGCCGCAAAACCACGACAACGCTTTTCGCTTTTTCAGTTACGCTGCCGAACGTGGATACGCGCCGGCCATCAACCGGCTCGCCCTGTTGTATTTATTCGGCAAAGGCGTCGAGGCCAATCCGGAAAAAGCCATTGCCCTCCTGAGTGAAGCCGCCAGCAAAGGCAGTTCCAGCGCCAGTTATTACTTAGGTCTGCTGTACTTCGAAGGGAAAGTGGTGCCACAAGACTACCCTAAAGCCAAAGCTTATTTTGAAAAAGTAAGCCAACATCCAAATGCCCGACGCTATCTCGAGCAATGGCCGGAACTTACGGCGCCCATCCATGAGGCAGCAAAACAAAACCGCGCCGAACCTCGTTGATTACGTGAGCATTTACAACCATCTGTATGGAATTGGTGATTATTTGTAATGTAGCTGGCATCTGAAGATATGGCTGGTTTAAGCTGCGGAACATCAATTTTTCAGGATCCGGTATTCACTATGAAGTCGATTGTTCGCAGTTTAGCAGTGACCAGTTTGTTGTCATTCACCACTTTGTCAGCCAATGCTACCGTCGTGCTGGTTAAAACCAGTCTCGGTAATTTTGAAATTAATCTGTACGACCAAACCACCCCGGCAACCGTGACTAACTTTTTAAGTTACGTCAACAATGGCAGCTATCAAAACACCATTTTCCACCGCACCGAAAAAGGCTTTGTCGCGCAGGCGGGTGGTTTCCGATACAGCGGCAACAATACCGCGCCATTTACTGCAGTTGCCACCCAAGCCAAAGTGAAAAACGAGCCAAAATGGTCAAATGTGCGTGGAACCATTGCTATGGCAAAAGTGGCAAATGATGCAAACAGCGCGACCAATCAATGGTTTATCAACTTGGCCGACAATAGCAGCAACCTCGATTTACAGAACAGCGGCTTTAGTGTGTTTGGCCAGGTTACCGGGTCTGGGATGGAAATCGTCGACGCTATTGCCGCGTTGCCAAATCAACTGTTAACGGATCCAAATTTCCGCAGTGTCCCGCTACGCAATTACACTGCTGCCGATGCAACGGCGAAAGTGCCTGTCACAGCAGCGAATATGGTACTGATTGAAAGCATCACCGTGATTAATACTGATGTGAATAGTGCCTCCGCCTTACAACCAAAACCAAATACGCTGATTACCAATCCGCCAAAAGACAGCGGTTCGTCGTCTGGAGGTAGTTTAGGTTGGGTGAGTTTAATCGCCGGGTTAGTGTTGTCAGCAGGTCGTCGGATCCAACGTCAACGCGCTATCTAGTTCTGCAGCGGTGGTAGTGACTGTTGGGTGTTGAAACCTGACGCCACTGCCACCGTTTTTTTAACCGTTGACTTCCTTCACTAAAATATCAAGGCAAGCGGCGCAATAGCAACTTGAGCTTGTGGGTAATGATGCGCGTTGTAATGGCGTCAAAGGCACTTTAAAACACCAGCAATTCTGGTCTTTGGAGCAGCCGGTCATTTGTGATGGATTGCTCGTTGTAACCATTTGACCGGACTCAACCAAGCACTGATTCTCTGCCCCACAACGCGGACAACTCATGATTGACTCCGCCGCCAGCTAAACCATCCCGTCGTCGCTAACCCAGCAATTAAGCCCCAGAATGCAGAAGCAATGCCGAAGAAACTGACGCCTGATGCTGTAATCAGCAAGGTCAGAATTGCAGCGTCGCGATGCTGAACATCAATAGTTGCTGTTGCTAGATTTGCAGCAATGGTGCCGAGTAATGCTAAGCCCGCCACTGTCGCAATCAGTTCCGTCGGAAAAGCAGCAAACAGCGCGACCACAGTGGCACCCGCCAAGCCCGTCATTAAATAAAACACACCGGCAGCAATACCGGCGGTGTAACGCTTCGCCGGATCAGGGTGCGCTTCCGGGCCACTGCAGATCGCAGCAGTAATTGCCGCCAGATTAATCGAGAAGTTGCCAAAAGGTGCGCTGACTAACGTAATCAATCCTGTCCAGCTTAAGAGCGGTGATACCGGCGTCTGGTAACCACTTGACCGCAATACGGCTAATCCGGGAATATTTTGCGACGTCATGGTCACCACAAATAACGGCACACCAACCCCCAATATCGCCGACCATGACCATGCCGGGGCAACCCAAACCAGCGGTACTAGTCCAAGCTCGACCTGACTAAAATCGAGCTGTTGTTGGCTGAAGCAAAACAGCACGCCCGCCA
>JAHJNE010000044.1 GCA_018820995.1 Gammaproteobacteria bacterium
CCCTATCAATATGGAAGACGGCCATCAATGGAAACCTTGGTTGGTACAAGATCAACGATTTGCCTCGAGCCGGCCAGATGTATTGGTTTATCAAACCGATGCGCTGGATAAAGCAGTGCATATTACGGGACAACCGATGGTCGATTTGTTTGCCGCCACCAGCGGCACCGACGGCGACTACGTGGTGAAACTAATTGATGTGTATCCAAACACCACCAACGAAGGTAAAGTGCAAGGTTCGATGGAAGACACCTTAGCCGGTTTTGAAATGCCGGTTGGCATCGAAATTTTCCGTGGTCGTTATGTACATGGTTTTGACAAACCACAAGCATTAAAATCCGGCAAAGTGGAGCAATATCAATTTGGCTTGCCGCATGTCAATCATGTGTTTTTGCCAGGGCATAAAATCATGGTGCAGGTGCAGTCCAGCCTGTTCCCGCTATACGATCGCAACCCGCAAAAGTATGTGGATAACATCTTCTACGCCAAACCAACTGACTATCAAAAAGCAACAGTGAGCGTTTATCACTCGGCAGCCGCGCCTTCGTCGATTAGTTTACCGATCGTCGCGAATTAACTTCAATGCACAAACCTGCCACTTGGTTTTGCAAGTGGCAGGTTTTGAAAATCGTGAAGCAAATTATTCTGTTGAATGTAACCGCTTAGTGCGCATTAAAAGCTAGATCCACTTTAGATGTTCATAAACTGCATTCAGCACTTAGTATTCAAACACTTTAGCCACACCCCGTGAACGTGGGTCGGCTGCTGCTGTGACTTTTTCGGCTTTGACCTGGATGGCTTGCACATCACCTAAGTTCCAGTCCTGGGTTTCTAAGTTGTAGCCTTTTTTGGTTAGTTGCTGTTGCACTTCAGCCGATAGCTGGGCATAAGGCTCCATGGTGATTTGATCTTTAGGCAACAGCTGATGGTGAAAACGCGGCGCTGCCACTGCTTTTTGTAATGGCATATCAAAGTCGAACAGGTTGCTCATCACCTGAAAAATAGAAGTAATAATGGTTGAGCCGCCTGGCGTACCAATCACTAACTGCACTTTATTGTCTTGGACCAGCATACTGGGTGACATTGACGACAACATACGTTTACCCGGTGCTATCTCATTCGCCGTCGTGCCGACCACCCCAAATGCATTCGGCACACCGGGTTTTGCTGAGAAGTCGTCCATTTCGTTATTCAGTAAAAAGCCTGCACCTGCAACCACTACACCGCTGCCAAAATCTAAATTCAGCGTATAGGTATTGGACACCGCGTTACCGTGCTTATCTAAAATAGAGAAATGAGTGGTGTGGTAGCCTTCAAGACCGGGTTTTACATTTTCGGTGGCGGAAATCGCCAATGGATTAATTTCTTTAGCGCGTTTATCCAGGTATGTGCTGTCGAGTAACTGCTGCTGTGGCACTGTAACAAAAGCTGGATCTCCTAAATACTGAGCGCGGTCAGCATAAACCCGTTTTTCCAATTCGGCCATCAGATGCACATACTGGCTGCTGTTGTGTGGCACATGCATAAAATCGCTGCTGCGACGCTGTTTTAAACCTAATAACTGCGCCAAAGCTATGCCGCCAGAACTTGGCGGTGGAGCGCTGACCAGCTGCTTGTCGTGCCAAGGCGTGACCAAAGCATCACGCCAGCCAGCGTGGTAGGCGGCTAAATCGGCCATGGTGATTATGCCTTTGCCCCGCTGCATTTCAGCCACCAGCAGCTCTGCCGTTTTACCTTTGTAAAAATCGTCCGGGCCATGCTCAGCAATACGTTTTAAGGTGTCTGCCAGCTCTGGTTGCTTGAAGTTTTCACCGGCTTTCATGGCGCCAAAATAGTGGCCGAAGTTGGTTTTCCCATCCAGTTGCTGCGATAAATCAGACCGGTACTGGTACTGGTTTTCTGCCACGATAAAACCAGTACTGGCGTAGTGAATTGCCGGGGCGACTAAGTCTTGCCATGCCAAGGTGCCAAACTTTTGATGCGCCAGCCATAAGCCCATGACTGTGCCTGGCACGCCACTGGCTTTATGGCCAATTAAACTTAAGTTTTCAATCACTTGCTTATCGGCGCTCAGATACATATCGCGCTGGGCTGCTGCCGGTGCTGTTTCGCGGTAATCAAGAAAATAAGGTTTGCCGTCAAACCAGACCAGCATAAAACCACCACCGCCAATATTGCCGGCTTCAGGGTAAGTGACCGCCAGAGTAAAAGCTGTTGCGATGGCGGCATCTACCGCATTGCCACCTCGACGGAGAATTTGTTCCGCCACTAAAGCGCCATATTGATCCGGAGAGGCGATGGCGCCGCTTTTTATGTGCTGAGCATGGGTTTGAGTTGCGGTTTGAGTTGCGGTTTGAGCATCGGTTTTAGTTTCTGCTGCCTGTAGGGGGCCAAAGCAAATGCATAGGGTAAACAGCAGTGCTGTGGGGAAAAAACGATAAGCCATCACAAACTCCTTGGTGGGTTTGTACTGTTCTAACTTTTCAAAGGCTTAATTGCAAGGCCTTCTGTTGCTGGCAATTAGACGGCGGCAGATGAGTTTGAGCGAATGTTCTTAATAGATCAGCTGCGGGACAGCGCTGCAGCTGATAGCAGATAAAGTGAAACCGACCAGCGTATTCATCGAAGTGCGATACCAACAGGTTGATGGAGTCGCCTTTTTGTTCAGGGTGGACATTGAAACCAATAGACTTTTTCGCTTCTGCGTAGTTAGCTGTTGATGCACAGTTTCATTGCAAATTTAAGGCTACGAATTTCAGGCCACCCACCAATCGTTCCCACCGTGGAATTTCAGGACACCCACTAATCAATAGTTTGAATTTCAGGCCACCCACCTATCGTTCACCTCTTTTGCAACCGAACTGAAAGCTTCGTGTGTCTTAGGTCAGGATGGCTGAATACCTAAGCTAAGTTAGAGTTAAATTGCAATTGAGAAAACTCAGCACAATCGACGTCAATCTTTACCCGCGACAAGTATTTCAATGCGGTTTGAATGAGACTTTCAAATTTGATTATTGGTAGGGATGCTGGCGTCATTGCGTGTGTAACGCTTTTGCTGGTGTTTTATTTTCAATAAATTGCAGAAGTCATCTGATCTAAAAAGCCTTCAGGTTGCTGTTTCGGGCCTTCACTATTCTGGTGGGAAAATCTGCCGATTGGGGTTACTTTTACTGCGAGTGACTCCGCAACAATGCCTAAAAACGGCATGTCCCAGAGTCCCCCAACAGATCGCTAGAATACTAAATCGTAAGCAATACTAATGGTGTTAGCGTTGCCATAGTTTTCTTTAAACCAAGTGCCGCTGAAGTCCTGCCAGTGGTCAAATTGAAGTTTCAGCGCGGACGACGGTGACAAATCGTACTTCACAACCATCGACGTATCGCGATGTTTTTCAAGGTCATCAGCAGTCGCCTCATCCGGATTATTGGCATTGATTTTCTGCTGATAGAGGCCATGCGTCAAATAGACGAGGAAAGCATCAATCCGTTTGCCGACACTTAAGGTATAGGCCAGGTCACGACCATAGGATGCAGTACGATCAGAATAAAAAAGTTCCGCAGTCAGCAGATAGTCATTGTAATCAACCAAAGCCGACGCACCATAAATCTGTTGTTTGGCCTTTGGCGACCAGTCTTCACCTTCTGACACCAGACGGCTTTGTGTATCCGATTGCATCACCATCAGGCGACCTTCAAACCAGTCCTTATTTAACACCATTTCCGCACCAACGATGCCAGACCAGCGTGTATCCGATTCACTATCAAGACCACTGTATAGCTTGAGATAATCACTGTCTTTTCTGGTTTCATTGCCTCCAAAGAAATTGACAATGCCAGCCCATTCACCAAGCTGTAAGCTGTGTGACCAGTTGAGGCCATTGTAATTTACAGCTTCCCAACCATAAGTTTGTCCGGGCAAGTGTACCCATGGATAGGTAAAACCAACGTCTTGCTGTTCGGAATAATAAAAAAGCGGTATCCGTTTTCGACCAAGCTGAACGGTATTCGAGTCGTTTAGTTGATAACTTAAATACACCCACTCTAAATTCACTTTAAAATCGCGCGAACCCCGGGACACAATCTGCCCGGTTAAACTGAGGTCATCATTAAAAAGAACCGAGCCTTGCAACCCGAGCTTCGAGTCAGGTTTGAAGTCCCAAGAGTCCTCATAAAAAGCTGCTTGTGAATAGTCGGCAATCATACAAGGACATTGAATACCCACTTCATTCTGCCCTGATACGCTGCCGCTAATCGTTTTTCCAAGCCCGACAGTCATAAAACCAGACCAATTAAAATCAGCCGATAAAGCTGCCGGTGAGGCAATCAAAAGGGTACAAAGCACGGTGTTAACTTTGGTCTGTAAAGCAGTCATGGTGTGGTCCTCAGAAGGTGGTTACAACTTTTACCGATGGCGTCACAGCACTTTTGTCGACATAACCAATTGTGCTTGGGTTTTGACTGACTAAATCGATAACGTCTTTATCCGAGGCGACTTCTTTCGGGGGCGTTCCTTTGCCGGTAAATACCAGTTTTGACCAATAAGCCTTCATCTGGCTGCCCGTTTTATTCAAGACTTTTTCATTAAATTGATTTGTTACGGCCGTTGACTCGACTTGCGCCAATGGAATCGCCGCTGAACCATCTGGAAAACTTTTACTACGGCCTAGGTAGAGTTTGGTTATTTCATCTGGCGTTAATGCCGAAGCATTGGCAGGGTGAACAATCACAGCAACTTCAGCGACGACATTTATGCTGAGAAATAATGCTGGTAGAAACAACAATTTATTCATAGACATCTCCAAAACATGGCAAGCACTTATTGAAGTGTAGACGAGATTAAACAACTGCAAGTTAAGATTTTACTAATGGAAAAAATCCATTCTCAAAGGCAAAAAACCAGACAATACAACTGATCTGCCATTCAGGCTGACTCTGTTTATCGCCCGTCATCGATAACATCTGTTTTGAAACAAAACTCCAAGCTTTACGTGTCTCAGATCAAGAGGACACCATGCCACAACCAAGAGTGGGATAAATTGCTGGTGAAGAAACTAAGCACTAGCGCCTGGTCAGTCCGAAGACGAATTTTAAATTTTTATATTTATAAACAAAAACTTAAAATTTATAGCCTCGCCGAAATTTGCTGTCTGAGTTTTGAGTGGCAGTCGCTATGCGGATATGTCCGGCGAAAAACAAAGGCTTTCATTGGCTTCACAAAAAATAACAACTTGAGCACTTTTCCAGCGTTACTCTCAGTGTTGGCATTTGCTTTGGCAACAGAATATTCCTTGCTAATTACATAAGAGAGCAACCAATGCGTGCAGCAATTTTAGCAGTGTGTCTAGTGGTATCAGGTTTAGGTCTGATGGGTTGCGGTGGTGGTCAATCGGTAGAAACGCAGCCAGTACCGCAATCGGTGCAACCAGGCAAATATATGTTTGCGGTGACATTTGATAACTACGCCTGGGGTCAGCAACATCGGGGTTTAGTCATTAAAGGCAACGGCGATCTTTATACTTTTGAT
Source organism: Gammaproteobacteria bacterium (assembly GCA_018820995.1). GTDB lineage: Bacteria > Pseudomonadota > Gammaproteobacteria > Enterobacterales > Alteromonadaceae > Pararheinheimera. The sequence continues at coordinate 5,524 of JAHJNE010000044.1, forward strand.
CTTTCAGAGACCGGCGCCACTTTAACCGACAACGAACTGTTCGATGAAACGGCGCTCACCCGCTATTTTGAGGCCGCTAAATTTGAGTTTGTGCAGGCCTTAAGCAAAGAAGAGTTGGACCCATTGTGGCGCAACAGTCTGACCATCAGTAACAACACGCTGGGAGAACGCGCCAGTATTTGCCGTGATGCCGGTGGTTATCAGTATTTGATGTTTCAGCCGGTCGGCCCAGAACAGATCAAAAAAGTGCAGATTTATCAGACCGGTGATTTTCGCCAGGAACAACTCAATCCCACTGCGGCACCGCTAAAAGCCTATTTAATGAAGTTGGCATTAGAGCAAAAAATTGCCTGGAAGCTGGACCCGAATGGCAATAACTGGTGCAGTGGTATGTAACCATCGCCGTGAGTGAGTTCAGTACAATGACGGTATGGCCCTAGTCAAATACTCGCAACAAGTCGCTGGAATTCACTGCACGCCAGAGGCTGACGACAATAGATTCATTTCGAGTCAGCTGCCGCTTCTGTCATGGTCATGCACTTAAACATATTACGGCCATATCTAAGCGCATGAGCAGCAGCCTTCAATAAAACCACGCTCACTCGGACCAATACCAGCTGGTCAGGTTATACCGATAGTGCTGGGCATTATTCGCATGCTCAGCATTGTCTGTGTCAGTGCCCTCATTATTTCCTGCATTGACCGCATTGACCCAGTGCTCAGAGCCGGGTGACGATGGGTCAAACAGCACACAGCGGTTAAATAACGGCGTAATGGTGACGTGGGTATTGTCGTTGCCACTAAAAACCAGTTCCCCACCCTGCTGTTCTTGCCAGTCTTCGTTTAAATACAACAGCATACAGACTTCCCGCCCGGGCGAATCATCGGCATGTTGATTGACAAAATCACGTGGTCCTAACCGAAAATAATTGGTATTTAGCGCTGGGTTCGCCACGCTGATATCGGTTATTTGCACCCTGAAAATACGGGATAACAACGCCATAAATTCAGCGCCCCGTAGAAAGTGTAAAAACGCCAAGGCAATATTTTCAGGCGAAGAAGCAGATACAGATCCGGGGTTTCCTATAACGTTATTGGTCACTTGGACAGCAGCATTTATAGCCGTTGCGCTCGCAGCGTCTGGCACAGGGCGTTGCCACAGATCCCGCTGCACAAAACGTTGTTCTGCAGGCGTTTTTTGCCAGGTGGCGTTTTTGACATAAAGCGCGTCGTAGGTATGTTGTTGGGTTTGCCAATGCTGATTTTGCTGTAACACACGGCAAACTTGCTGCAGTTTTCCGTTATCAAACAACTGATCAATCACCAGATAATTCGGGATCGCCTGCTTTAAAGTTTTGCGATAAGCGCGGATAGCAGGATCGGTAATTTGCTCTTCATTCAGCCACATGCAGAAAACTCACTGGGTTGATTTTCCTTATTATCGGTGTAGATGCAGGGCGTTGGCGAGCCGTATTTGACGCCATGACAACTCGTTCACACCATGTAAGCAAGAATCATCCTAAAAATAACTGTCCCAGCACTAACATCACGCCTACCGCACAAGGCAACAGCAGAAACATCTTCGGCCGAAACCAGATGCCAATCATCGTGACCAGATAAAACAATAACCATAAACCCCAGTGGCGGATGTCAAAAATTCCGGCTGTCAGCAGTAATAAAACACCGATGCTGGTTTTTGCCAGCACATAACCAACACAAGTCGCCAATTGCTTAGCTGCACTTTGCGGCAAACTGGCTAAATACAACTGATACTCGACGCGCAAGGCCTGCGTGCTGAACAAACTACTCGCCAGCAATAACCCAGTGAAAAAACTAACGGCATTCAGCAGATAAGGCACGATGTCAGGATGCATCGCCGCGATGCAAACCCGGGTCAGAGCAATCAACAGCAGCAATGCGACCAGTCGTAACCCTTCGGCCGATGGGGAATGGAGATCCGCTCGCAGCAATAGTCGAAACAACCCTTGTGGCCAGCGACCCAATTTAAAGGTCGGCAGCGGAAGATAGGACTCCAGCACTATAGCGACGCCCCAGCACAATAGCCATTGCGGTTTGCTTAGACCCAGCGGCGCGAGTAACGCCAGATATGGCAATAGAAACAGGCTCAACCACGGAATTTTTCGCCTTAAAGCACTGAAGCTGTAATAAAGCGCCAGCAGCAATAATCCGGCCAAAGGCACCAGTTCCAGTAAGAACTGCTGCGATCCGGCAGCAAACAACTTGTTACTTTGCTGCACCAGCACAAAGCTCAGCAGCACCAGTGGCCCCAGCACAAAAAAGTTTGCGCTATAAAGAATCAGTCCAGCGTCAGCTAGTTTTTTTAGCCGAGCACTGGTAGGTAAGGAATTGAGGTAGAGCTGATAGTCGGTGCCATAAATACCGGCTTGTTGCAGTTTCATCCAACTGAACAGCAACAATAAATAACCCCACAACGTATTGAGGTAAACCGGCACTGTAGTCGCTGGATTGGCTGCCACACCCAATGACAGTAGCGGCAAAAAGATCAGCACCGGTAATGCCATCGGAAATAACACCACCAGCCCAAAGCCGATCTGCTGCAAACTACTCAGCCATTGCCGTAATGACTGACGATAAAGCTGCAGCCGAAATAACCAGTAACTCACAGCGCACCGCGGACAATGTCGTGCATCGACAGGTGCTGCAGCTGCAGATCACCCAGCGCTAAATCATCGTGACTGGCAACGATCACCTGCCCCGGATAGCTTTGCAGTAAACGGCTTAAAGCTGCTTTGGCCTGTTCGTCCAGACCATTGCTGGGTTCATCCAACAGCAGCAACTCAGGCTGATGAAGCAATGCTGTGATTAAACTGAGTTTTTTATAATTACCAAGCGATAAATCAGCCACTTGCGTCAGCATAAATGGATCCAGACCAAATTCAGCAATCCAGCTTGTCCGCTCATCACAGCCAAACTGCTGCGCCTGAAAGCGCAAAAGCTCTGTTACCGTCATAAAAGCCGGCAACGCCACTTTGTTGGCACTGATGCCAATCTGACGTTTGCTACCCGCCAGCAATACATCTTGCTGCCGAAAACTAACGTGGCCGGCATGCGGCTTCAGTAAACCCGCCGCCAATAATAACAAGGTGGTTTTGCCACTACCGTTGGCGCCGGAGATTTGTATTCTGGGCGCATCCAGAGAAAATGACAGATTCTGGAATAAAAATGTGCCGCCGTAATACTGGCTGATTTGGTCAAATACTAACAAATGAACAATTTCCTTAGAGCAGGCAACAAGCTGGGCTCTTATCAGCCAATTGGCAACGACAAAGCCCGATGGTGTCCTTGTGAAAATAGTCGAGACTCAGGCAGTGCAGCCCACGGGTCCCGGTGCCAACTAGAGATGCGTTTTAAACCAACCTAAAATTTTCTTTTGAATTTCAGCCTTATGCAGCACTAAATCGTGCCCTCCAGTGTCATACGTGATGAATTCAAACGGAATTTTATGTTGTGTAAACCTTTCACTCATCAATACAGAGTTAGCGTAACTCACTCTATTATCATCTTTGGCATGAATAAGTAAAACCGGTACTTTGGGTAATTCATCCGCCCAGTAAATAGCAGAGCGCGCTTTCAAAGCGGCTTCTTCATTCTCAGAGAAATCAGGAATTAACTGACTAAGGAGAAATCTGCTTTTTTCACTTCTATCTCTAAAACTAAATACATCACTAATCCCGGCTACGATCGCCATGGCTTTTATTTCTGGGTATTTTTTGGCAAAAAGATAGCTTTGCATACCGCCTCTACTGGAACCATAAACACCAATACGCGTGCTATCAGCTATATCAAGATCTTTAATAAGAGGGACCAATGACAGGACATCTTCTACATCAATCCCGCCAAATTGATCTTCGGTACCATCGGCAATAAAATCTTCCGGCTTTCCTATATTTTTCCCGCTCCAACGATATTGACTCCCGATAACAACAAAACCTGCTGCAGAAAGTGGCATTAAATCGTTCATCATTCGCCCCATTGTCACCATGCCGTAATCTGTATTGCCGCCTCGGTTATAAATCACCACCGGCAGTGGCTTTTTGGTATTGGCAGGGTAAATCAGGTAGCCCTGAACTGTCACCTTACCCACCTGATAGTCAAATGTGTGGCAGCTCAAGGTAGATTGAAAGGTATTGAATTGATTTTTAGAGATTGGTAACCGTTGTATGTTAAAGCCGGGCTTTTTTGACAACACGCTAATCCAATTGTCATAACTTTCAAATGGTCCGCGAAAACAGCTTTGAAGTGAAGAAATTCCTGTGTGTTTATATACCTCCACCGCCGCCGGTCTGGCACAACACGCCATTAAAATCGCAAATAAAAAATATTTGACATACATATAATTCACTTCCCTGTTTCGATAAATTCTCGTTTCTGCAAAACCAATCTATCATGAGAGTTCGATGCATTCGATAAATTTATGAGCGTTCTAATAGCGTTTGATGAGGATGCTAGAGGTGAAAAAAAACAATGGCATCCATTAAAAAGGCGCTATCAAAAGTACGAACAGGCTGCCGCTCGACAAAGCAGGATCACACTGTGGCCAATGCCAATCACAATGGTTTATCCAATGTCTTCCGCGATGGTGATGTATTGGCCTGGCGAAACCACAATCGGCTCGGGAAACCCCTTCCCTAAAACTCGCATCCCGTCTTCGTTTTCACCATTGACGTCACCAAAGCCTTTATTCACCACCTGATTAAAGTGCTCTATCGATTCCCACACCACAATATTGACGTACTTTGTGGCTTGATCTTGTTCTTTGGCGATAGCGCGATAAAAGGTGGAACTGACAAAACCCGCCTGCGCTTTAAAGTAGTTCACATATTCATTGCGGATTGTCTCAGCAGTCAGGTTCATACCGTCTGGTACGACGATTGAATTGATCACACTAATTTGAGTCACGC
>JAHJNE010000045.1 GCA_018820995.1 Gammaproteobacteria bacterium
GACACCATGTCCGGTAAAGCGCCCACTTTGATCGCTTTGTTGAACGTTGGCGTGGTCGACGTTAAATCATAAATTAACACTGCGCCGGCTGAAGATTTCACTTTGTTTTCAACGGCAATCGCCAGCCAGTTGCCTGATATCGCGATAGAATTAGCAAAACCTAAGGCAAGGGTTTCATCGGCACCGGCGGCATTTTTAACCACGGCGGTGGCAGGAATGGCGAATGGTGTGCTGGTGAGGTTATTGGCAGTCAGTGCGTCACTGAGTGCAGTACTGGTCAGAGTGGCAGCATTGAGAACTTCAATCCGGTTGGCAGCGCTATTGATCAGGAAAATGCGTTTCGAAGCACTGTGATATTGAGTGATTTCGGCGGCAGATTGACCATAAATACCGGTGGTGAACCGAGCAATAGCCTGAGTACTGATCCCCGTTTGGGCATTTTTACCGGCGTCACCAACAGGACCTGTTGCACCAGGCGCCCCTGGAGTACCAGCTGCACCGCTGGCACCGGTAGCTCCAGCGGGGCCGGTAGCGCCATCGTCGCCGTCTAAACTACAACCGGTTAAACCGGCCATAATGGCCATCGCGATCAGGCTAACGCCAAATTTTTTGAAGTTCATTGCTTCTAAGTTCCTGTTTAGTATAAAAATTAAACACTAACTTACGGCAAGCATCTGACACTGACGTGACAGATGTATGAACTAATCATGGCGTATGCATGGCAAATTTATGGCAATCGCTTCACATCATTGTGGGTGGTATCTTGACGCGCGACTGGCGCTGGGCGCTGTTCTTGCAATTGATACTTACGTTTTAAAGCCACTACTTCTGCGGCGTTTTCCTGCAAAAATAGATCAAATTGTGCCAACAGTTGTGGATGTTTCACCGTCGACATCAAAAAAGGTAATTGGGTAAAAGGTAATTGCTCGGCAATGACCAACTGGTCTTGGGCTGCTATCGAACGTAAATAGTGTTGCGCGACATTAAATTCGATATTGGCGCCATCAAGCCGGCCTTTTAACACCAATCCAAGTGCAGATGCCACATCAGGCACATCAACCATCCGATATTTATGCTTGCTTTTCAGCGCCAGCCATTGGGTAGGAACAAAACCATGGATCACTGCCAGACTGCGAAACTTCTCCAGCGTAATATGCTGCAATTCGGGTTTTACCAGAGTGCTGCCTAAAGTGAAAATCACCGGTGAGCTATAGAATTTGTCTATGCCCGGTTCCATATATTGCTGCCACAATGGGTTATCAGGGTAGATCAGATCAATGCCAGAAGTGGTAGAAGAATACAGACGTTTCACCGGCAACGGCAGAAACTTAAACTGGTGACCAGTTTTATCCGAAAATAATTGAATTAAATCAAAAAAATAGCCACGTTTTTGCCGCTGGCTAAAATCGTAATGCGGGTAATAGTCAATTTGTTCAATACCAATAACAAAGCTATCTGCCCGCAACGGACAAGTTACGAACATAACCATCAAGAGCGCCAGCCACCGCAGCATAGGTGTCACTCCTACTACCAGTGATTACGAATATTAGAAATAATAGTCTATTCCAAGTTGGATGTAGTCATCGCGACGAAACCACCAGATCGGCTGGGTCGACAGATGAGTCTGGAAGAACCAGGCATCAAGTCGCAACCGAATATTATTATTAAACCGGGTCGAGGCTTCCAACATGCCACTGCGACTGCCGCGGTCATCCAGATCCTGCGCAAAACCGAACAAGAGTTCGGTTCCTGCGGCATCATTCCAGGCCAGCCTGGCACCAAAAAACAGGTCGCGCTGACCCGGTCCCGTCGCCGCCATACCGCGGCTATCGTACTGATACTCCATCAGCCAACCAAGATCATAGTTGCTGTCCATCACGCCGACCATACTGTATTCAAAACCGGCGGTGGCTGCATAATAATGACCAAGCGGACTTTGCTCATAATCACGATAAATACTTTCTAACTTCCAAATCCAGCTATCAACAATCCACTGCCCTTCCAATCCGACCTGCTTCATTTGCGGATAATAAGGGGTATAAAAACCACTTTGTCCTAATGGCACCAGACCAGGCTCGCGTGCAGTGCCCTGAAAATACGACCAGGCAATATCCAGTTGATCAATTTGTTTAGCGTAGCGCAGCGCCCAGTCCAGATGCCGCTGTTGTCGATTTGACTGATACAGCGCTTCATCAGGCAGCAAAGGTAATGGTAGCCGAAGTCGACCATCAGGTCCGGCTAACGTCCGTTCCCGGAAATACGGTAAAAGAAATGTTTGTAGAGTGCCCCAGTCGCCAAACATATTGTATTGCAGCATGGGTTGGCCAAGTTTGGACTCGCCATCAATACTGTCGACTAAGTCGGTTTGGTTAATCACATCGACTAAATGCTGTGATTCAGTCACGCCCCAGAATACCTGATCGATCCCAAGTTTTAATTCCCAGCCACGTCCAACCCGAAGCCAAAAAGCTTGACGCAGGTCAATCAGGTTACGTTCGGCATCACGTTGATCCACCCGGAAATAGGGGCTAAAGGTAAAACTGTCGGTTTCATCCAGCGACTGCCAGTACCATTCCTGTAACAACGAAGCGCTCAATTGTGACTGCGCTTGTTGCTCCAGACCTTTTCTGGCATACCAGCGGCTATCCAGTCCAAAGGTACTGTCACTTTGTAAACGATCAGTCCAATGTTGAGGTTTTGGCGCCGGTTTGGTTGGCTTAGATGGCCGGGCAGGTGCTGCTAACAAAGGATCTGGTGCTTGTCGCGGAACTGATGGAACTGATGGAACTGATGGAACTGATGGAACTGCATTGTGAGCAGGTGTGGTTGTGATGACAACGGGTGGTTTTTCCTCTACCGCTTGCTGAATTAACCGCGTGGTCGCCTGCGCCGATAATCCGGTTTTTGGTCTCCCAGAGGCTTTTCTGCTAATGCGTTGTTGTTTTTGCAAATCGCGCCATCGCTGCTCGTCGGCTTCCACTTTTTGCCTGGCAGTGTCTAAATCAACCGCAGCAATTTCCTCTGCTGTAGGTATTGTTAATTTCGCGCCAGCTTGAACATGGTGAACATTATCGCCGATAAAAGCCCGTGGATTTTTCTGCTGCAACGCAATAATCACTTGATACATGCTATAAGGCGCATCACCGCGGGCGGCTTTGGCCAGACTCCACAATGTATCCTGAGCCGTGACCGGACCCAGCTCAGCGGCAGCCAACGGCAACGGCAACGCCAAAGACGCCAGCAAAACTGCATGTATTTTATTTAGTTGCATAACAAACCTTTACCACTCACGTTCGACCCGAACCAACACCATCTGGTTTGACATTATTGTGTGTTCCACTTTGCCCTTAAAACTACAGCAGTACCAGGCAACAATAAGTTTGAATTTGGATATAAGCATGGCTTAAAAATTTAATTGAGCAATTTTTAAGCCATTTTGAAGCGATGCGCTGCGTCGGTTATTTGGCGCGCATTAACGCATTGGTATCAAAATCAGCTGCAGTGCGGCCTTTACCAAACTGAATGTCATGGATCAGTAAATCGGTACTTTTGCCGGTTTGATGATTGACCATACTCATTTTTAGAGGTCGCCAAAACTTATTCAGATACAGCTGATAGTCCAGCATCTGCAACGTCTTTAATAAGGTATTTTTTTTGTCGTAATACTCTACTTTCAATACCTTATAGTCTTTTTGATCAATCCAGGCAATGGCTTTGCTATATCCGGAAAACTCGTCAGTTGGAGTTTGCTCAACGACAAAAGCAGGTACATCCTGAACCGTCTCATCGCGCAAATAGTTAAATTTAAACTTGTCCAGCTCAAACGAGCTCAAGTCTTCATAGGCGAATTCACTGCCCATAAAAGGGCCGGATTTATTCCGCGACGCAATGCGTTTCACCCGCTTGACTGCCGGTAAATACAACCACTGATCATCAGGCTTTCCGACATGCGAGTGGTTTAAAAACGCGGTGCCACGTACATCTTTGGGTTCATCAAAAATGGTGAGTCCTTTATCACCATCATCGGCGACTTCCAGATTTAAAGTGCGAATTTCACGCGTGCTTTCAGCACCTTGTGCATTGCGCAGCACCATCGTCGTTTTACTTTCGCTGTCGACCCAACCTTCATCCCGTTGTTTGCGCTCCTGTGCAATACTCAGGCCTTTGCCTGCATCGTCAGCCAGAACTGGCAGACTCGCCAAGCCAAGACTGCAACATAACAACGCAGTTCCCATCATTTTACGGTCAAACATGTTGTTTTTCTCCTGTTGCTGTTGATTCGGTTTTGGTTGTTTTACTACGGTCAAACTGCAGTAAAAATGCCGGTAAAAATAAGAAATCTATAATCAGTGCCACCACAATAATAATACCGGTGAGCAAACCCATATCGGAATTCAACCGGAAATTCGAAAACACCAGCACTGAAAAACCACAGACTAAAACCACTGTGGTAATCAATAAGGCATGACCCACACTATGAAATGCATAACGAATGGCTTGTTCAGTATCGCGCCCCTCATCACGGGCATTTTTATATTTTGCCAAAAAGTGCACCGTATCATCGACAATAATACCGAGACTCATCGATGCGACCACCGACAAACCGAGGTTTATTTCACCGGACCATAATTTCCACAAACCAAACCCTAAAATCGCCGGGACCAGATTAGGAATTAAGCTAATCACCCCCAGCCGCCACGATTTGAGGCTGAACACCAGCAACACTGAAATGATCAACATCGCCAACGGTAAACTTTTCATCATACTGGCCATATTACGCTCTCCAATGTGCGCAAACATCAATGCAGTACTCGAAGCTTCAACGGTATATTGTGGGTAATGCTCAGCCATCCAGCTGCGACCTTTTTGTTCCATCTCGAGCATTTCAGTACTGCCGAGATTTTTCAGCGCGACCGTGACTTTGGTCGCCTGCTTATCTAAATCAAGCTGGTTATTGAGATCCAGACCATAAGGTAAAGACATTTCGTACATCAATAAGTACTGCGCTGCTTCGTCTTGACGCTCAGGTAACCGATAGAATGCAGGGTTATCGCCATTCATATTTTTATTCAAACGTTTAAACACATCACTGATGGTGCTGACGTGCGTGACCTCAGGCAGCGTTTGCAAATAATCGGAAAAATTAGCCACTGCGGCAATAAACAGCGGGTCATTCACTCCTGACGGCTGACCACTATCCAGAGCAAAATCAATCATCGAAACACCACCAAGATTGCGCTCCAACATGTCAATCGATTGCCGGTATTCGGTAGCAGGCGAAAAATACTTCACCGCCTCATCATTAACTTTATTTTGCAACATGAGCCAGCCAGCCCCCAAAGTGATCACGGCGGTGAGCGGCAAAATGACTTTATGATGACGAATAACCCAATCAGCAAGCCGGTCCATCTGCGTTGCTTTGCTGGTGGGTTCCGCATAGCCATGACTGATCGGAAATATCGTTAACAGTGCCGGTAACAATAAGACGGTAAATAACCACGCCAACATCACACCAACCGCCGTCATATTGCCAAAATCTCTTAAGATCGGCACTTCGGAGAAATTCAATGTTAAAAAACCCACGGCGGTGGTGACACTGGTGATCAACACCGGCATCGCATTTAATTGCACCGCTTTGGTGATTGCATCGGGTTTACTCATGCCTTGGCGCAGTAAAAACTGACTAGAGGCTATCAGATGCACACTATCTGCAACTGCCAGCGTCATCACAATCGTCGGTACATTCACAGTGGCAGTACTGAGAAAAACACCGGCCCAACCTGCCAGGCCTAATGAGGTGGCAATAGTTAACATGATAATGATCACCACTGCGGTAGCTGCGAGCGCTGAACGCAACATAAAACCCAGCATCAGCACTATCACTACAAACATCAGCGGTACCAACGTACTAGCATCGTGTTTTGCTTCAGTACTGAAGGCATTGTTCAGTGAAATCACACCACCATGATAAAAAGTCAGCTCCGGATGCGCTGCAGCCAAGCGGTCGGTCTCAGCGCGCACGCTGTTGTAGACATCTGACACTTCCTGATTTTGATTGATTTCCGGTAATTGCACCGTGATATTAATTGCAGTCATCCGGCCATCATGCGACACCAGTCGACCAACCAACGCCGGCTCTGCCAGGGCAATCGTTTTGATGCTGGCTGCTTTGGCAGCATCCAACTGAGCGACATCTAATAATAAATCTTCAACGAGCAGATCATCATCAACGGCTGCTGTATGCTGAAAGTTGGTGATGGAATCGACACGTAACGAATGGGGCGTTTGCCAGGCTGCGTCAGTTAGTTCCTTCACAACCGCCAGTACTTCAGGAGTGAACACATCGCCGGATGCCGGAGTAATCGCCACCAACAGGTTATCGCTTTTGTTAAAACGTGCCTGCATTTTGTCAAACGCCTGCATTTGTGGATTTTCCGGCGAGAAGAAAATCCGGAAATCACCGCGAAAATATAGATTTTTGGCGCCAAAAGCCATCAACATCGCGATAGCAAGCACCCAAGCCAAAGTCCAGTAGGGATGGCGCAGCGCCCCCGTCAGCCAGAATTGTTTCATGCTATTTCCTTATCGTATTCCATCAATTCAATTGACCATCAGCGCCCGGCGCTTCAGTCGCTAATATTGTCATTATCCGCTGCCAACTGGCGTGATAATCCCAATCACTGGAAAGCGGTTTCCAGTTGAGCCCATCAAGGAGTAAGTTGACACCAAGTAGCATGGTCGGTTGTGGTTGTAACTGGCTAAATAATCCCAGTTGTTGCGTTGGCTTTAACAGCGCGTTTGCACCAAATGCCTGTGCCCACTGCACAAATGCCAATGCATCAACCGACTGGCCAGCCGCCAGCTGCAAAGAGCCCTCAGCTATCGCGGCTGTAATCAATTGCTGGCAGATGGCAGCCAACTGTAGTTCCAGTTGCTGGCGCAGTGCCAAACGTGCAGGTGAGCTTTTTTCAACGACGGCGGGTGTAGTCGCTGTTAACAAACACAAGAACAGGGTAGGTTCTGTCATCGAAAACCGATGGTAGGCAAGGTGCAATGCCAGCACTTGCTCACGACTATGACCTGGGATCTGAAGTGCGCGTTGAAATAATTGCAGTTGCCGCTGCAAACTATCAACGCTCAGTGCGGTAAATAAATCTTCTTTACTACAAAAATGGTTGTAAATCGTCCCCTTGGAAACTGACGACAATGCGGTCAACCGATCCATCGTTAACCCGGCAAAACCATCCTGTTGCAGAATTTGCTGTGCCAATATCAATAATTGTTGTTCCCGTAGCTGCTTCGCCTGCTGGCGTTTTTGCGACGGTTCAACGGTAATTTTAGCGGTCATCCATGCAGCACCAGAATTATTGACGATTCGTCATTCTAGTTTACCAGCAGCAGAATTCAAGGATATTTTAGAATGATTGACTTGCAGATGATTGGGCTCGCATCTGGCAAGAGAGCATTTTCTAAAAATTGCTGGGGAGCTCATGAATATGCCGACAATACTCGCAACCAAGCGCAGAATGCGCGCAATCGAGGGTTAGTAGCGCCAATACATTGGAGTAAATAGCAGCAGTATTGTCAGAATTTCCAACCGTCCCAACACCATGCCAAAACTAATCAGCCATTTGGCACCATCCGGTAAGCTGCTGAAATTCCCATCCGGGCCAATGACCGGGCCTAAACCAGGGCCGACATTACTAATGGCTGTTGCTGCGCCGGTTAATGCCGTCACGAAATCCAAATCGAACATCGATAAACCCAGCGCCAGGGCGGCGATAGAAGCAAAGTATATAAAACAAAAGGCCAGCACCGAACCTAACAACTGATCGTTTACCGGTTTATTGCCATATTTTTGTACCCACACCGCATTTGGATGCACCAGCAACTTGAATTGTTTAATTAACAATAAACCGGCCAACTGAGTACGGAAGATCTTTAAACCACCAGAAGTTGAACCCGAGCACGCGCCGGAAAAGGTAATATAAAAAAACAAAATCACCGCCAGACTGCCCCAGGCGGAATAATTTTCTGATGAATAACCGCAGGTGGTGATGACTGACACCACATTAAACAAACTGTGCGTAAAGGCATCCAGCCAGGGTCTGGCATCATGATGATGCTGATACCAAGTGAGAAGCAAAGTACAAAAAAGCACGATGGCCAAAAATGCCCGCACCTGTGGATCACGGAATAAAATCCATTTATGGCCACGTAATGCACCGACCAACAATACCAGTGGCAAAGCCGACAAAATCATAAAAAAACTAGAAGTCCACAGCAAATGAGGCCGATCATTAAAATGACCAAATGACGCATCGTAGTTAGCAAAACCGCCGGTCGCAACCGTTGTCATACCATGGGTAATGGCATCAAAACC
>JAHJNE010000441.1 GCA_018820995.1 Gammaproteobacteria bacterium
AACCGATGGGTAATAACAATAAAGGTTCAAAACCACGGGCAATCGCCAGATATAACAATAAAAATCCAACCAGCATCATCACCACCTGGCCGGCGGTGAAATTCGCAAGACCGGTGGAGGCGATTAAAATTGACAGCTTTTCCATAACAATCCCACACTCAGGGCGGATAACAGTGAGAACACTGTCAGCGCCGGATTTTTTTATCCGCTTATCGCGTTTTTAGTTTTAGCTTAGTCAATACTTAGTTATTACTTAGTTATTACTTAGTCAGCCACAACTCAACATAACCAAGCTAGTTGGCACACTTAAGCAAAACTGAGCAACACATCACCGGTATTGACCGCATCACCTGCAGCAACATGCGCTTGCACGACCACACCGTCTGCGACAGCCCGGATCTCGGTTTCCATCTTCATCGCTTCCATAATAATCACCACGTCGCCACGTTTCACCGCAGTGCCTGCTTTCACATTCACTTTCCAGATATTACCGGTAAGCGGCGAATTTAAAGTGGCGGTACCGGTGACTGAAGCGCTGCCCGGAATATTTTCTGAGACCAGCGCTTTGACTGACGTCAGCTCGCCACTGGGCGCAACTTCCACCTGATACACCTTGCCGTCTACCCGCACGCTGTAAGCCGCTGGTCCTTGCTGCGCAGGCGCTGCCGGTTGGGCGTTTTTGGGTTCGGGGTTCGACACCAGCGCACTAGGTGCTGGCTCAAAGGCATCAGGATTGTTGCGGTTTTTCAGAAACTTCAGGCCCACTTGGGGAAACAAGGCGTAGGTCAGTACATCATCCATCGGCTCAGCCGCCAGCGTAATATTCTGATCACTAGCCAGTTGTTGTAATTCACCAGACAGCTTGGCCAGTTCATCTTCGATTAAATCTGCCGGCCGGCAGGTAATGGCCGTCGCGCCTGCCAAAACCCGTTGTTGTAGTTCAACGTCGACCGGCGCTGGTGTGGTGCCGTATTCGCCTTTGAGAACACCAGCCGTTTCTTTGGTGATATTTTTATAACGCTCGCCAGTCAGAATATTCAGCACCGCCTGAGTTCCGACAATCTGTGAGGTGGGTGTGACCAAGGGCAGATAACCTAAGTCTTTGCGTACCCTTGGAATTTCCTGCAACACTAAATCCATTTTATCCAGCGCGCCCTGCTCTTTGAGCTGGCTTTCCATATTGGTGAGCATGCCACCCGGGACTTGCGCCAATAAAATACGGGCATCAACGCCCTTAAGCGAGCCTTCAAACTGCGCATATTTTTGCCGCACATCGCGAAAATAACTGGCGATTTCAGCCAGCAAAACCATATTTAAACCTGTGTCATGCGGGGTGTCTTCAGTCATCGCCACCAAGGTTTCGGTTGCGCTGTGACCGTAGGTCATACTCATTGAAGAAATCGCGGTATCCAGCATATCAATGCCGGCATCAATGGCTTTTTGATAAGTGGCAGTACTGAGGCCAGTGGTGGCGTGGCATTGCATCGCAATTGGGATCTGGACGGTTTCTTTTAACCGGCTGATCAGCTCTTCGGCGACATAAGGTTTTAATAAACCAGCCATGTCTTTAATACAAATGGAATGACAACCCATATCTTCCAGCTGGCGCGCCATATCCAGCCAGGTATCAATGCTATGCACCGGACTGACGGTATAAGACAAGGTGCCTTGTGCATGCGCGCCAACGCGGATCGCCGCCTGCACGGCAGTTTGTAAATTGCGGATGTCGTTCATCGCGTCAAAAATACGGAACACATCCACACCATTGCTATGGGCGCGCTCGACAAATTTAATCACTACATCATCGGCATAATGGCGGTAACCCAATAAATTCTGGCCACGCAATAACATTTGCTGCTTGGTCTTGGGCATGGCTTTTTTCAGCTCACGGATCCGATGCCACGGATCTTCACCCAAATAGCGGATGCATGCATCAAAGGTGGCACCGCCCCAGGATTCAACTGACCAGTAACCCACCTGATCCAGTTTGGCAGCGATTGGCAACATATCCTCCAGCCGCAGCCGGGTTGCCAGTAACGACTGATGTGCATCCCGCAGCACCAGCTCGGTCAGTAATAATGGTTTACTCATCGTAAGCTCCGATATTTTTGTGGCAACATTGTTTTTGAAAAAATTTTGTTTGAAGACATTTTTTTTGAAGACAATTGTTTCAAAAAAAACAGTTTTCCAAAGAAACTGGTTGTTAGAGACACTGCTTTAAGCGAACTCATGTTTGCCGAAATTGATGAATGGCGGCGCTGATCGCGGCGACCACTGTCGCTGGAACCGCTGTATCATTCCCAGTGCTGGTGTTCGCCGTAGTTGCAGGCGTTGGCGCCGGTTTTGGTAACCAGCGCGACATCAAATGCACCAACAACACCAGAATGAATAAAAATGCAAATACAGACCCCATCCCTATCAGCATCAGTAATAAGGCGTCATATACCAACTCTGTCACCATCTCCTGCCCCTTCATGATTAATCTAAAAATCCGTGCTACTCATCGACAATAAATGTGAATTAATCGAGAGAAAAAACGTTGTGCTTCACAACAACACGCATTTAATTTAGCTATCCGCCCAACTTCCGCACCAGATTTTTCGCATTAATATTCAATAAAATTGATAGAATAAACACTCTAACCTTTGCGACAACTAAATGTCTAGACATCTAAATGACTTTTTTTGCTGATTATTTGCTCAGGACCTTTATCTGTAAAAGTACCCGCTGTTGAATCATTTCAGACTTCCATACATCTAAAAATTACTGTTCAAGCGCTGAAATTTAAGATTTACTAATGCAAAATCTAACCAGGAGTATGTCATGTTTAAAATTAATCAGTACTTTGATGGTAAAGTAGCGTCCATTGCCTTTGCCGGCGAACAATTACCCGCCACTGTCGGCGTGATGGCGCCTGGCGACTACGAATTTGGCACCAGCCAACATGAAGTGCTAACTA
>JAHJNE010000442.1 GCA_018820995.1 Gammaproteobacteria bacterium
GCAATTGGTTAAAACAAGACTATGCCGCGACGCCGGAAGAGCTGATGCTAGACCGCACGCAGCTAATGGGTTTAACCGCGCAGGAAATGACGGTGTTAGTCGGCGGAATGCGGGTTCTCGGCACCAACCATGACGGTAGTCCACATGGTGTCTTTACCAATCAAGTGGGTGTACTGAGCACAGACTTCTTCACCACCCTGACCGACATGGCTTACAGTTGGAAACCGGCTGGTAAAAATTTGTACCAAATCATCGACCGTAAAACCGGTGCGGTGAAATGGACTGCCACCCGGGTTGATCTGGTGTTTGGTTCCAATTCGGTGCTGCGTTCATACGCTGAAGTCTATGCGCAGGACGATGCCAAAGAGAAGTTTGTCCGTGACTTTGTTAAAGCCTGGACCAAAGTGATGAATGCAGATCGCTTTTAATCAGCTTTAATCTTGATATGTAACAACCAACGCCAGTCTTAGTGACTGGCGTTTTTTATTGATTGAATACACATCCTCAAAGGCTACTGACGTGACAGCTTGGCGTTCATGCACATTCGGGCTGATCCTTTTGCAATTTCTTACGTTTATAACAAGTGGATAAAAACGACAGCTTTGAAGTCGTTGATCACATGAGCGCAGATCCCTGACATGTTTGAAAAATAGGATAGGTTATGACACCTCAGGTCGTTTGGTTCAAACGTGATCTTCGCTTGTCCGATCATCAGCCTTTTTACGAAGCCAGTCAGCACGGCCCTGTGCTTTGTCTTTATGTGATTGAAGATGACTACTGGCAACTGCCGGCAACCAGCAATCGACAATGGTTGTTTGTGCGGGAGTCGCTGCTCGAATTGGCGCAGCAACTGAATGAACTCGGTGGGAGCTTGCTGGTATTGCGCGGCTCGGTCGACGAAAGTTTAGAACGACTTCGGGCCACGCTCGGCGCCTTTGTCTTGTATAGCCATCAGGAAACCGGTAATGGTTGGACTTACCAGCGTGATATTCAGGTGGCGACTTGGTGCCGACAACATGCCATTCCTTGGCACGAATATGCACAACATGGCGTGCGTCGGCCAGCGTCGGATTTTGGCGGTGCGTGCCAGGAAGACTGGCATCAGCACTGGGAAAGTTGGGTGCAGCAGCCATTGTTGCCAGTGCCCAGCATGGTCAGATTTGTTCAGCTACAAGCAATATCATCGGTCGAGTTACCTTGGCAGCTCTGTCTAGATGAGTATGACTGTCCTGGTCGGCAGCAAGGCGGTAGATCGGTAGGTCTTGGGCTGTTGGATAGTTTTTTGGCAGCGAGAAGTCAGTATTATCAGTCTACCATCAGCTCACCGCTCACGGCGGAGCAGGGGTGTTCGCGTTTAAGTGCGCACCTTGCATATGGCACCGTCGGTTTGCGGGAAGTTGTGGCGCGTCTGGATTTAACGCTGCGGTATCACCCGGATCGGCAGTGGTCAAAAAATCTGCGTGCGTTTCGCTCCCGCTTGAGTTGGCATTGTTATTTTATCCAGAAGCTTGAAGCGAATCCTGCAGCCGAATCCGTTAATTTTAATCGCCGTTATGACGCACTTCAGCGGCCTTGGGATGAGATTAGGTTTACCGCCTGGAGCCAGGGCCGAACCGGGTGGCCGCTGGTAGATGCCAGCATGCGATACTTAATCTGGCATGGTTGGATTAATTTTCGAATGCGCGCCATGCTGGTTTCTGTGGCCTGCTACACCCTCAAGTTACCCTGGAAACTGGTGTCGGATTGGCTGGCTCGATTATTTGTCGATTTTGAACCGGGCATCCATTACCCGCAAATCCAAATGCAAAGTGGCACCACAGGTCAGCAGGTTTTACGTATTTACAATCCGCTCAAACAAGCACAAGAACTGGATAGCAATGCTTTTTTTGTCAGACGTTGGCTACCGGAGCTGGCCAATGTTTCTGACATGTGGATTTTTGAACCCTGGAAAATGCCAGCAGCAATGAAACTCAGGACTGGTAGTCAGCTTTATCCCCAACCGCTGGTCGATTTTGTCAGTGCCAACAGAGATGCCAAAGACGAAATTACCTGGTTGCGCCAAGGTGTTTCTGCGACTCGGGCGGCGATTGAGCACGTTAATCAAGCGAAAGAAAAAAGTGATGCTGCAGGTTCTGCTCAGTACAGTCTATTTGATGGGCTATAGTCTTAGAGTACCGTTATTTAGTCCATGATTACGTGGCCGGGATCTTGAAAGGAAAAATGCAGTGGACGCGTTTGACTCTGAACTAGCCAGCTTGGCTGGCAGTTTTGAGCAATGCAGCGTCATCGGGTGGACGATCTGATTTGGATAAAAATAAATCTAACGTGCTGGCATTGACATGCTCTCCGATGCTGTCAATACTAAAGGACAAATGAGACATTTTTTGGAGGCTCCTAATGCCAATCCCGGTCACTATCGCAGATGATTCTATGTTATCTCGTAAAACGATACGGAAAGCGTTGCCGCCAGATTGGGATATTGATCTGACGGAAGCCTGCAATGGCAAAGAGGCTTTGGCGGCGGTCGCGGCCGGTAAAGCCGATGTATTGTTTTTAGATTTGCAGATGCCAGAGCTGGATGGTTTTGATGTTTTGCGCGAACTCCATGATCATCATGCCAAAACCGTGGTTATTGTTATCAGTGCTGATATTCAGCCTGAAGCGCAAAAAAAAGTGGCGATGTTAGGCGCCTTCCGATTTTTACAAAAACCGCTGCATGCGGATCAGCTTCACGAAACTCTGACAGAGTTGGGGTTGATATGAATACACTTCTCAACGAGGATCAGCGCGACGCTTTACAAGAGCTGATGAATATTTCAATGGGACAAGCAGCAAATGCGCTGGCCCGGTTGATTGATGCGCAAATTACGTTATCTATTCCAAAAATTGTGGTGGTGTCAGCGAGTGAATTTCACGCCATTTTCCAGTCCGACAACTATTGGTTTACCCGTCAGTCTTTTCTGGGGCTAGTCAAAGGTGAAGTTTTAACATTAATGGCCAAAGCTGGAACTGAAACCATGGGGGGGTTGCTCGATTATCCCGTTCCACTGAACGAGACATCGCAAGATGAATTGTTACTTGAGCTGGCCAATATTCTGGCGGGCGCCTGCCTCAATGTGTTTTCTTCGCAGTTAGATCTGAATACCAAATTAAGTATGCCGACTATTTTTAGCGAGCAGATGCGAAAGGCGGAGTCTTATCGCTGGATTAGTACCTTGTTAATGGAGGTTGAGTTTCAGTTAGAGGCGACGGCTTTTGATTCGAGAGTGGTTATTTGTCTGGAAGGACAGTCGGTGAATGTCCTGATCGATAAGCTTAACCAACTACTGGAGGACTAAGCATGGAACTAGCGGCGTTGCATCTGAAACTTAATGATCGATTGCCGATGGGTGTCTGTGTGGTGGATGCAGGTTATAACGTATTGTATTGGAATGACTTTTTTGCAGACCGTATCGCCTTGCGATCTGAGCAAGTGTTGGGGCAGAGCCTGCTAAGTTTATTCCCGGCTGAAGCCCGTTATCTGAAGAAAAAAATCCACAGTGTGTTTGTGCTGAATAATGCCAGTTTTTCATATTGGGAACACAAGCCGCATGTGTTTCCGTTTTCCAGCAGTCGCCCGATCACGGGCGAAGAGACCTTGATGTATCAAAACATTGAGTTTTTGCCATTAGATTCTGAAGGTGGCACTGTGCGTAGCGTCTGCCTGTTAGTACAGGATGTAACGGAATTAGCCAGTTATTTTCAGGCAGAACAGCAGCTCTCCGCCAGACTGGAGTTGGAACATGCAGCGCTGAAAGCCGTGAATGAGAAGTTGTCGATGGCGCAAAATCAATTGCTGCAATCTGAGAAGATGGCGGCCATTGGGCAGTTGGCGGCGGGGGTTGCGCACGAAATTAATAATCCAATCGGCTTCATCAGTTCTAACCTGCAGACGATGCAGGATTATGCCGGGCGGCTGTTAAAACTGGTGGCGTTTTACGAAAAAGTCACTGCAAAAACCGGTACTGAAACGACTCAGGCGATGCAGCGTGATATGCAACAACGGATGCAGTTTGATTTTGTCCGGCACGATTTAACGGAGTTGCTGGCGGAATCGATCGATGGCATTGACCGGGTTGCCGCTATTGTTAAAAATCTGAAGTCGTTTTCACATGTGGACAATGCCGAATGGCAGTATGCAAGCCTGGTCGATGGCCTGGAAAATACCCTAAAAATTGCCGCCAACCAGCTGAAATATAAAGTCGAAATCCACCGTGATTACAGCGATGAGCTGCCAGATGTGTATTGTCAGCCAATGCAGATTAATCAGATATTTCTCAACTTACTGGTCAATGCTTCACAGGCGATGGACGCTGGTGGACACTTATATCTGAAAGTTTGGCAACTGGACGCCAACGTATTTGTTGAAGTGAGAGATAGTGGTAGCGGCATTGAGCCTGCACATATGAATCGGCTATTTGAACCATTTTTTACCACTAAACCTGTGGGCAGTGGCACCGGGCTCGGATTGTCATTGTCATACAGTATCGCGAAAAAACATCAGGGCGATATTCTGGTGCACTCTGTGGTCGGCGAAGGCAGTAGTTTTACCCTGGTGTTGCCGGTGCATGGTTCAGATAGTCCGACTGAAGAGACGACTGAGAATGAATTCGCGGTGGAAGGCAACGAAAGTTCATAAACTTGCTTTGGTTAACGCCTGTATCAACTGCTCTAATTCCTGCTCAGCAGGCACATCATGTTTTAATTGTTGCCCCAATGTCGCCGCCTGCTCACTGATTTGCGTGAAGCCAAAACATGCGCTGGTACCTTTAATTTTATGCAATAAAATCTTGAACGCCGGCCAGTCAGCATCGTGCCACAGTTGATTTAACTGCTGTGCTTGTGCGGCCAAACTGCGACGATATTCGGTGGTTAAATCGTCGTCTTCGATGGTTGCGACCGGTTCGGATACCTGAGAGGCTGCGGGTGAGGATGGCGTCTTGATGTCTGGTGCTGGCGGATAGTCTGTGAGCAAGGCCGCAATTGCAGCGAGGAGAGCCTTGCGTTCAAAGGGTTTGGTCATGGTCTTTTGAAAAAGCCCGGCGACAATTTTGTCTGGTTCTTCAAATACGTCAGCGCTGAGCGACAACACAGGCGTTTTGATGCCCATGGCCCGGATGGCCTGCGTGGCTTGTAAACCATCAAGCTCAGGCATCTGTTGGTCCATGATAATCAGGTCAAAAGTGTGCTGCTGGCATTGTTGCACCGCCGCACGGCCATCGGCGGCAAAGCTGAGCGTCAATGGATGCTCGGCCAGATAAGAGGCCAATAACGCACGGATATCAGCGACATCATCAACGATCAGCAAGCGCGCTGCGGGTATCTCGGTTGTTGTTCGTTCTGTTTCAAGCGGCTTGGAATCAAAAGGCACCGCATGGCTGAGTAACGCTGCCGGGATCAACAGATTAAAACTCGAACCCTCATCTTGTGTACTTTGCACACTGATTTGCAATTGCATGGCCTCTGCCAGTTGCTGACTGATGTAAAGCCCTAAACCCGTTCCGCCAAAGTGACGGCTGGTGCTGGTGTCGGCTTGCGAAAATGCTTTAAATAGCAGTGGCAATTGTTCAGGAGCAATCCCCACGCCTTGATCTACGACTGAAATTTGCAGCGAAGCATCGGGCAGTCGCTGCAGCTCTACTCTGATTTCACCAGTTTTAGTAAATTTGATTGCATTGCTTAAAAAGTTGAGCAATATCTGTTTTAACCGAAATGGGTCCGCCCATAACATCAATTCTTCAGCCGCGCTCAATTGCACAATGAGGCGTAACCCTTTTTGTGTTGCCAGCGCTTCAATACTGTCGGTGACACTGGTAATTAAGGTATGAAGATGAAAATGCTGCAGATCCAAGCGCATTTTTCCTTCATCAATTTTGGCGGTGTCCAGAATATCATCCACCAGTCGTTGTAAATGTTCGGTGTTCTGCTGGATCCGGCGCATCAGCAAGGCGTCCGGGCCTTGGATTTTTAAAAGCAGTTGTTCAGTAAAGCCTTTAATGACAGTGATTGGGGTGCGTATTTCATGACTCATATTGGCTAAAAATCGCGTTTTAATGGATGCCAGTTGATTCGCTTTGTCGCGTTCAAGCTCTAGCTCTTCGGTGCGATTTTGCACCCGTTGTTCCAGTTCATTATTAAAGGTCACAATCTGCTGCATCGATTTTTGCATCGCAATTCGTGAACTACTGACTCTGGATTGCATGTCATGAATGGTACCCGCCAGCATCTCGATTTCAGTCGCAGATTGTTGAAACGTGGGCCGGGTTTGTGGTGGTGCGTCCGGCTGCCAGGAGGTCGCACTGGTTGCCAGTTGTTCCAGCGCTTTGGTGTATCGGGTAATAAAAGCCCTCGACAGCGCGGCGATACTTTCGAGCAGCAGCAGCGCAAGGAGTAGCGCCACCGTCAAAAACATATGGTAGCGTTTTACAAAAAATTCGGTATCAATAAAGTACTTCAGTTGCCA
The DNA here is from genome assembly GCA_018820995.1 of Gammaproteobacteria bacterium. GTDB lineage: Bacteria > Pseudomonadota > Gammaproteobacteria > Enterobacterales > Alteromonadaceae > Pararheinheimera. Next base: position 6,503 of record JAHJNE010000442.1, read on the forward strand.
TTGACTAGGGCTGATGTTGTTGACGAGCAACAAGTGCGACGAGTTTTGCGTCAGGCTAATTGGGCCGAACGTATTAAACCAGCTATAGCGCATAAACTGGCGTGGCATCGGGTCCGATGGCGAACCGACCGACCACAGTTGACCCAGAGGTCTATCGTCTGCAGTCCCCCAGATTTTTTTCTGCTCACGGTCTAACAACACCCGATGAGAGATGTCATTGTCCGTTGGCGTAATGGCGGATGTGAGCTGTTGCAAGTTGACGGAAACTTCCAGCACACCTTTAAAATCAGCATGATGTTGCGCGCCAGCCAAAATGGTACTGACGGCGAATAATTGATCTTCACCCAAAGTGCGCCCTAAAAAGGTGTCGCTGATAAATGGTTGACCCGTGCGGCGAGGTTCGCTGAAATAACTACGATCGGCCACATTGCTTCCCGATTGCGCAGGGCCGGGCGCATCTTTTTTGTAAAAAGACAACACATTGCCGCGGGCATCGGTGACCAGCGCTGAAATATATTCAGGCATTTGGCTGGTTAATGCCGGTAACAGTTGGTTTGGTGTTGTATCCTGCAGGATCCTTGCTGCCAGACTGACCTGAGTCAGATAACCTGTGAGGCGCTGACCAATCTGTTCGCTGAGTTGGTATTGTTCATTTTTGTAGCGCAATAAATGACGTGATAAGTCCAAAGCCGTAGCCCCATGCAATATCAATGCGATGAGTAATGTCGAGGGAATACTGCTGTACATCGCGACACGATGAGACAGTTGCTGGCTGAGCGACTGCGTTAACTGCCGATGCACTGATGGCGTGAGACTGTCAAAAATCAGCATGGCACGTAAACAAAAAGCAAAAACCGCAGCACTTAAGCCTGCATGCATAGCAAGAAACATCAAGTCGTTACTGATTTCGGCAGGCGCGAGCTGACGAAGCAAAGCCACTCCGAGTATCAGATCAAGACATACTGCACGAATGCTATAGCGCCGAATTCGGCTATTGAATAGCAGAATTAACATCAGCTGTAGCAAGCTGGTCGCTAAGGCCAGATTCTGATAGAGCGGTAGCAGAATCAAGCACGCGGCAGGCAATGCCCAGGCGGTGCCGAGCCGCAGTGCGATCAGAAACAGGGCGACATTGCCAAGGCTTAATGGCACCACAAAAGGAAGGTCGACTACCATCGTATTGGCTAAAGTGCCAAGCACCGTCAGCAGCAACCAGAAGTGCAGCCTAGGGGGACTAAATTCCTTCCCATACCAATGCACTATTGTTCTCCGGCGATCGGCAAGCGCAGTTCAAAACAACTGCCCAGAGCGCTGGTGCTGGCCAAAATCAGGCTGCCTCCA
>JAHJNE010000443.1 GCA_018820995.1 Gammaproteobacteria bacterium
GCAACTGGCTTAATCGCTCTGCCTCTGATGGCAACGATGATAGTGGCAATAGCGACAGGGCATTTTGCTCAAGGCTGGTTTGCGATTGCACCGTCAGACGCTGCCACAAATGCCGCTTTGTTTTTTAGCTGGTTTGGTGTGCCAGGTGCACAAGAAAGTCTGCAGCAAAGTGGGGAAGTTGCTGAGCGGTTAAGTCGGATCAGGGCATTACTGTCAGAGCAGCCAGACAGCGAATGGTTGACGGCCAAGGGGTCAGTGGTCATTCTCAATAACGGTGCTGAATTTGCCGGTATTTATCTGTTGATGTTGTGGCAGCTGGTCGTTCGGGGCGGGGGACGTTATCTGAGTGTTGATTACTGGATCAGCAAACGCTTTGCTCAATGATGAAAACTGTTGTCGTGCTTTGACTTTATTTGCTAGCCTTACATGGAATTTTCCCCAAGGGCTGACTTTATGGATGCGATCACCTTATTAACCACCCGCTATTCTTCGCCGCGACTGACTGAGCCGGCACCGAGTGGTGAAGCATTAACTTTGATTAAACAAGCCGCATTGCGGGTACCGGACCATGGCGGTTTAAAACCATGGCGTTTTGTTGTGTTTAACGGCCGGGCCGCATTGACCAAACTTGGTGATATTTTTGCGGAAGCCGCGGTGGAAGATGATCCATCAATTGCCAATGAAATTCTGGAACGGGCGCGTCAGTTACCGCTTCGGGCGCCGATGGTCATTGCTTGTATCGCCAAATGTACCGACCATCATAAAGTGCCGGTGCAAGAACAGGTTCAATCGGCAGCATGCGCCGTGATGGCAATGCAACAAGCGGCATTTGCTTTAGGTTTTGGCGGAATTTGGCGAACCGGTGCTTATACCCAATATGAATTTGTGAAACAAACGCTTGGTTTGGGTGAAGATGACGAAATTGTTGGGTATCTCTATTTAGGAACTTGCAGCGTTGAAGCACCGGCACGTAAAACAGTGGATTGCAGCGAATTTTTCTCTGATTTTGTTTGAGTTCTGCTGCGCCGGTAAAGTGCGTATTTTAGAATAGAAATTTGGTTAAACTCAAAAACAAAACCCCACGTTAACAGTGGGGTTTTTTACTTTCGTCAGAAACGCGTTGCTTGTTACAGCGGCTTAGAAATCAGCATTGCCCGGAGTACGTGGGAAGGCAATCACATCACGGACGTTACCGACGCCAGTGACATAAGAAACTAACCGCTCGAAGCCCAGGCCAAAGCCTGCGTGTGGCACTGTTCCATAACGACGCAGATCACGATACCAGCTGTAATCTTCTTTATTCAGACCCATAGCGTCCATCCGCGCGTCAAGTTGCTCTAAACGCTCCTCACGCTGCGAGCCACCGATGATTTCACCAATGCCTGGCGCCAGAATGTCCATCGCCGCCACTGTTTTACCATCTTCGTTCATCCGCATATAAAACGCTTTGATGTCTTTTGGATAGTTCTGCAGGATCACCGGTGCACCGACATGCACTTCTGCTAAATAACGTTCGTGCTCAGACTGTAAATCCACGCCCCATTCGACCGGGTAGTCAAACTTTTTGCCGCAGGTTTTTAAGATTTCCACAGCTTCGGTGTAATCCATCCGCACAAAGCTGGAATTCACGATGTCTTGCAGGCGACTAATCGCTTTATCGTCCACACGCTCGGCAAAAAATGCCATATCGTCGCTACGCTCTGTCAATACGGCATTAAACACATACTTCAGCATGTCTTCTGCCAATTGCGCCACATCTTTTAACTCAGCAAATGCAACTTCGGGTTCAATCATCCAGAACTCAGCTAAGTGACGGGTGGTATTCGAGTTTTCTGCACGGAAAGTTGGGCCGAAGGTATAAACGTTTGACAACGCACAGGCGTAAGTTTCAACGTTTAACTGACCTGATACCGTTAAGAAGGTTTCTTTACCGAAGAAGTCCTGCTTGTAATCAACTTTGCCTTTGTCATCGCGTGGTAGGTTTTCCATGTCTAAAGTACTGACGCGGAACATTTCACCGGCACCTTCTGCATCAGCGCCAGTGATGATTGGCGTGCTGATCCAGTAGAAACCACGTTCGTGGAAAAAGCGGTGAATCGCCTGCGCCAGACAGTGGCGAACCCGGGTAATCGCACCTACCATGTTGGTACGTGAACGTAAGTGAGCCTGCTCGCGCAGATACTCCATCGAGTGGCGTTTAGGGGCCATTGGGTAGGTATCCGGGTTTTCAACCCAGCCCAAGACTTCGACTAAATTAGCTTGTAACTCAAACGATTGGCCCTGGCCTTCAGATTTAGCTATGGTGCCGCTGACAATCACCGAGCAGGCAGTCGTCAGACGTTTGATTTCTGTTTCGTAATTATTTAGTTCAGCCGGAGCGACGGCTTGCAGTGCATCAAAACAGCTGCCGTCGTGTACGGCGAGGAAAGAAATACCGGCTTTGGAATCACGACGGGTGCGGATCCAGCCTTTAATGGTAACCAGGTCGCCGACTGCATATTTGCCGGCCAAAACATCTTTTATCACTGCATGTGTCATGCAATAGGCTCCAACTTGCTGCTTGAATGGTTTGAATTTCGATTTTGAATTTCGTGAAAGAGGTGTAATCATACGCAGGCCGCGTTCCAACACAAGTAAAAATTGACAGGAAGCCTGATTTGACTGAACAAATGCTTTCGCCCCCGCGGAAAAATCGCCGCAAAGGGCCAGACTGGTTGTTACATAGCCTGAGTGTGTTGTCGATTGCCGGTTGGGTCGCTTTTGTGATTGCGCTGGGTATTACCCATATGGCGGCACCAGAATTTAACTCTGGTTTAGTGCGTTATTGGGGGATTTCTATCCGTGAGTACTGGCATCCAGAACTTACGCCTCAGCTTATTTATTTGTTGTGGTGGTGTTGCGGTATTAGTTTGTTCAGTTTATTGCTCAACCGTGCCCGACTGCGTCGTAATGATGATCGTATGCGTTATAACGTGCTCGTGCTGTTGTCGATGTCAGCGGCGCTGCTGGCTTATATCTACCACGTCGCCTGATTCAGCCACCGCTCAGATTCAAGATCTTAAATTCCCGTTTTTGAAATATAACCATACTGGTCATGGGAGTGAAAAAATGAGAGGTTGTAAGCGGTTTGTTGGTGGCATGAGTGTGCTGTCGCTGTTGAATGGTTGTGTATTGGTGCAAACCGACAACGATGTTGTCAACGCAACTTCTGCTGTGATGACCGGTGTTTATCAGCAACAGAAAATTGATGCTGAAAAAGCAAAGTCCGGTAAACCTGATATTTTTAAAACAACCGATCCGAAAGTGTCTGAAATCGACCAGGCGATTGAAAAAGCCCGCAGACGGAAGCTGCTTGAAAAATCTGACCAGCCAAAGTGATTCGGCCACTTAACCCACGAACCTAAAAGCTATAAAAATAACGTCGTGATGCTCTGTGAAGAGGCCTAAGTTTCAAAATATTGTCAGAGCGATCGCCATGCCATCCACGACCTTAAAATGAACTGTTGGTCAAAACAGTTGGTAAAAATACACTTTAGAATTCATTGCTCAGGCGCCGGGGAGCGGCGGCTGGCGGGTAAAAATATCTTGCTGAGCCACCTGCAGTAGCGCATGGGTTAATTGCCGAAGTTCCGCCGGACTGATGATAAAAGGCGGCATCAGGTACAATAAGCGGCCAAAAGGGCGGATCCATACGCCTAGCTCAACAAACAGCCGTTGGCATAAGGCGACATCTACCGTATCGATCATTTCTAACACAGCGACAGCACCTAGTATTCTGACATCAGCAACCTGCAGCAAGGCTCTGGCGGGCGCAAGTTCGGTGTTAAGTTGAAGTTCAATCGCAGCAACCTGACTTTGCCATTGATTGCTGGCAATCAATTGTAGGCTGGCGTTGGCGACACTGCAGGCCAAAGGATTGGCCATATAAGTCGGGCCATGCATCAAAGCACCGGAAATACCTTCGGCTACTTTGTCACTGCATAAAGTCGCAGCAAGTGTGATGTAACCGCCGCTGAGCGCTTTACCTACGCACATAATATCGGGCGCGATATCGGCATGTTCACAAGCAAATAATTTACCGGTCCGACCAAAACCAGTCGCGATTTCATCGCAAATTAACAGCACGTTAAATTCATCACAGAGCGCGCGGCAACTTTGTAAATAGCGCGGGTGATACATCCGCATGCCACCAGCGCCTTGCAGGATAGGTTCGACGATCATCGCCGCAAGCTCAGTATGATGTTCAACAAACAGCTGCCGAAGTTGTTTGTAATCTTCTGTTTGCCACTGGCCGGAAAAACGACTTTGTGGTGCAGGTGCAAAAAGGTGTGGTGTCAGTTGGCTTCGAAACAAACGGTGCATGCCGTCATCGGGATCACAGACTGACATCGCGGCAAAGGTATCACCGTGGTAGGCCTTACTCAGACTAAGGATCTTAGTTTTATGCTGGTTGCCCCGTGAAATCCAAAATTGCAGTGCCATTTTTAGCGCGACTTCAACGGCGATGGAGCCACTGTCGGCAAAAAA
>JAHJNE010000444.1 GCA_018820995.1 Gammaproteobacteria bacterium
TTCAGCAAAGCGAATACAAGTCTCAGCATCTAATTGTATTTGCTCGCAAAGTTGTTTTACTGTCGTCAATTCTGTCGCAGGCACGTTGATCGTGTTGCCGTTGATAAATAACAAAATATCGTCAGCGGGGCTTGCCTGAATATAGCAGCAACGTAATCCGCCCAATCTGGCGAGCACCGAACCTTCCAACAAATATTCAGCAATCTCATCTAAATGGTAATGAGGATCGGGTTCGGTTGCGTCTAGTTCATGTTTGGCATGGGTAATGTAACTGCCAAAATATTGCGCCAGCAACTTAGGATCGTTGATCAAGCCCTGCAGCATTTTTTGCACTTCAGTTAAATCTGCTGCAGTAATTTCGCCGATAGCCGTGGTTACTGCACGGTTTGGATCAGTATAACGCTGACCCTGAATTTCATTCTCTATCAGGTAGTCGGCAAGACCAGTTAGCAAATCTTTTTGTGCTGGTGCTCTAAAACCAACGGAGTAATTCAAACTGGCATCGACTGATACACCATCATGTGGGCATCCTGGAGGAATATATAAAATGTCGCCAGGTTCAGTAATCACATCGATACAATCGCTAAAAGGACTGATTTGCAGTAAGCGTGGATGCGGGCAATGCTGCGTCAATGTTGCGTCTGGCATCCCAACCCGCCAATGGCGTTTGCCCATGCCTTGAATAATGAACACGTCGTATTGATCTAAGTGCGGACCCACACCGCCGCCTGGCGTTGAAAAACTGATCATTAAGTCGTCAATCCGCCAGTTTGGAATAAAGCGGAAGGGTTCAATTAACACGGCTGATTCAGGGTGCCAGTGATCAACAGCCTGTACTAACAAGGTCCAGTCTTGTTCGCCAAAAGCGCTGTATTCTTCAAAGGGGCCGGTTTCCAATTGCCATTCACCGCCGGTCTTGCTGACGATGCGCGATTCAATCTCTTCTTCGGCCGCCAATCCAGCCAGTTCATCCGGGCTGATTGGGTCTACAAAATTGGCAAAACCACCTTTAATCAGCACTGGCTTTTTTTGCCAGTATTCGGCTAAAAATTGCTCAACAGTTAAATCATGCAGGTTTAATTGATACATAGCACAGTTCCGGCAATAAACTTAAGAAGGGAGATAACAGCGTAACCGTTGTGGTCACGCTGTCGAAGATCTAAAAACTTTACGGATAAAGATTAGTTCAGGCTGTCGACCAGTGCGATGGCGGCACCGATGTAATTGTCTGGTGTGAATTGTTTCATCTGCACTTTAGCCTGTGCCGGAACATCCAGATTGTCGATAAAAGCATGCAGATCCGCTGGCGTAATGCGTTTGCCACGTGTTAACTCTTTCAGTTTTTCATACGGTTTTTCAACACCATAACGACGCATCACGGTTTGTACTGGTTCAGCCAGTAATTCCCAGTTTTGATCCAGTTCTTGTAACAGATTAGTTTCACTGACTTCCAGCTTGCTGATGCCTTTGAGCGTGGCATGATAAGCAATTAAGGTATAACCAAAACCGATGCCTAAATTACGCAGCACAGTAGAGTCGGTTAAATCACGCTGCCAACGCGAAATGGGTAACTTGCTGGCCAGATGCTGGAAAATAGCATTGGCTAAACCCAGATTACCTTCCGAGTTTTCAAAGTCGATGGGATTCACTTTGTGTGGCATGGTCGAAGAGCCAATTTCACCGGCTATGGTTTTTTGCTTGAAGTGACCCAGCGCAATATAACCCCAGACATCACGGTCAAAATCAATCAGGATGGTGTTAAAACGAGCAACAGCATCAAATAATTCAGCAATGTAATCATGCGGCTCGATTTGCGTGGTGAACGGGTTCCAATTTAAACCCAGGCTGGTGACGAACTGCTCAGAAATCTGATGCCAGTTTAAATCAGGGTAGGCTGATAAATGGGCATTGTAGTTGCCGACGGCGCCATTAAATTTCCCCAGCATTTGCACGGCAGCAATTTGTTCACGCTGGCGCAATAAGCGGATATAGACGTTCGCCATTTCTTTGCCAAGCGTCGTTGGCGAAGCAGGTTGGCCGTGAGTTCGTGCCATCATCGGCATGGTTTTATAACGTACTGCCAGTTCTTTTAACGAACTGAGCAATTGGTCACAAAGTGGCAATAACACTTCATCACGCGCAGTTTTTAACATCAAACCGTGAGACAAGTTGTTGATATCTTCTGAGGTACAAGCGAAGTGGATAAACTCGCTGATCGCCGCAAGTTCGGGTAAATCAGCGACTTTTTCCTTGAGCAGATATTCAACCGCTTTTACATCGTGATTGGTAGTGCGTTCAATGTCTTTCACGCGCTGAGCATCAGCCAGGCTGAAATTGTCGACAATTGAATTGAGTAAAGAATTTGCCTCAGCACTCAGAGCCGGAACTTCCGCAATACCAGCGATGCCAGCCATTTGCTGCAACCAGCGCACTTCAACAGTGACACGGTACTTAATTAAACCGAATTCACTGAAAATGTCTCTCAGCTCACCAGTCCGGCTGCCGTAACGACCGTCGACCGGGGAGATGGCTGTTAATGCGTTCAGTTCCATGGAAACTCCTATGCTTGGGCTAATTGTTGTAAAACGGTTTTTACTTCCTGCAGCAGTTGTTTGCGCTGCAGAATAAAATGATATTTGCGACCACCCGCTTGGCGCCACAACACGGCCGCGCGAATTGCCGCCAGCAGCAAAGCACGGATTTTATGTTGTACCATCGGTTGTTTTAACGCCGCAGGCTGACCAGCAATTTGGATCCGTTGGCCTAACGGGCTGATATGTTCTATGTAGATATCAGCCATGCTGGCGAGTACGGTTTCATCTAACAATTGAAAATGCTGCAGTTGTTGTTGAACACGTTCGATTCTTTTGCCAACGGCTTGTAGGCTGGTGTTGTTTTTTGACAGCTTGCGCTCAAGCGTAATCACTGCCATGGCATAGCGGGTTAGTTCTAAATCTTTTTTCGGGTTGTCACCAAGCTGCGCTTGCAATACATGATAGCCAGTTTCTAAATTGGCTAATTTACCGCCAAAAATATCTACGGGTTCAGCCGCATCCTGCACGGTCACGCTTTGCAAAGTAAGTTGTAAATCTGTAGCTGAAACCTCATCACCCCGTGCAACTTGCTGCACCAGCCGGATGGCCTGACACAGAGCTGCTAACGCCAGCGTTTGGGTTGTATAAGAAAATTGCATACTCAGAGCACCGCCTGGTCAATTATGCCGCCACCAAGGCAGACTTCATTCAGATAAAACACCGCCGACTGGCCTGGTGTGACCGCTTTTTGCGGCTGGTCAAACACAACGTTCACGGTACCATCAGTATTTGGGGTCAGGGTGCAGTCGATGTCATGTTGGCGATAGCGGGTTTTTACGGTGCAACGAAGTGGTGCCGATGGACCTTTTCGATCAACCCAATGCAGTTGGTCAGCAACGAGACCTTTTGAAAATAAACTAGGATGATCAAGGCCTTGTGCTACGATTAATTGATTATGAATCAGATCTTTTGCCACAACATACCAAGGATCTTCAGCACCGTCTTTTAAACCGCCAATGCCTAAACCTTTACGTTGTCCTAAAGTGTGGTACATCAGCCCTTCATGGCGGCCAATAGTATCGCCGTCCACGCTGACAATATCACCAGGCTGTGCTGGCAGATATTTTTGCAGGAAGTCTTTAAATTTACGCTCGCCGATAAAACAAATGCCAGTGCTGTCTTTTTTGTTGGCGGTGATAAGACCTTGTTGTTCAGCGATAGCACGAACCGCTGGTTTTTCCAAATCGCCGACTGGAAATAACGTCTGCGCGACGTGTTGCTCGCCAATGGTATAGAGAAAATAACTTTGATCTTTGTTGCCGTCTAAACCACGCAGTAGCTGCCAATGGCCATCGACTTCGCGTCGCTGCACATAATGACCGGTCGCTATATAATCTGCCGCCAAGGCTTCTGCGGCAAATTCCAGAAATGCTTTAAATTTGATTTCTTTATTGCACATGATGTCCGGGTTAGGGGTCCGGCCGGCTTTATATTCTTCCAGGAAATACTCGAACACATTGTCCCAGTATTCGGCAGCAAAATTGACTTTATGAAGTTTGATGCCGAGCTTATCGCACACCAGTTGGGCGTCTTTTAAGTCTTCGGCAGCAGCGCAATATTCGTCGTTGTCGTCTTCTTCCCAGTTTTTCATAAACAGGCCTTCGACCTGATAACCTTGCTGAAGTAACAGATAGGCTGAGACCGACGAATCAACGCCGCCGGACATCCCGACAATGACTTTTTTACTGCTGTTTTGTGACATATTCCAAGCTTCGAGACGAAAACGAGGCGCGGATTATAGCATTGTTTTAGGCGCTGACACAGAGCTGACTGGGCTTTTAATCAGTGTCAATGGCAGTCGTACTCCTTGTTGATATTGCACTATTGCATCAGAAACCAGCTGACTGCGCTCTGGTAGCGCATGATCAGCGAGCTCTTGCAGACTTAGCCAATGCAGCGCCAATATGTCTGAGTCCTGTGGTTGATAGGTTGTGGGCAGTTCTGCGGGTTCAAAGTAAAAGTTAATCCGCACATAACGATGACCATTGCTGGCGATGAGCTGTGAAATGCCAAGCCATCCGTCGGCTACTAATTGCAACCCAGTTTCTTCAAATAGTTCTCTTTCGACGGCTCTTTGTAAATCTTCATCAGATTCGACATGACCCGCTGGTTGATTCAGCACCCGCTGTAGACTTTGTTTATCTCGTTCTTCGACAAACAAAAATTGACCTTGATAGACTACAACCGCGGCGACGGTTAAATGTAACTGACTTCTGTCCACTTTGTTCTCCGTAGGAAATGCATCAACTATAAGGGTGAGTTTTATCATACGAATGAAGAACAGGCTTGGTCTAATTTCATCTCATGTAAGCGAAGGATGCCGACTAAATCCGCATAATTATGTCAAATTGCTGCTTTTTTCACAGTGGTCGGGCCACGAAAGGTTTTGCTCTTTATTTGAAGTCTGTAGTATATGCAGGCTGTTTGATTCATCGGTTTTTCCATATCTGACATTTGCTCGGCAAAAGCTGCTGACATTTGCAGTTGTCGCAATAGACTCTCTACTGTGGCGGGAACTAAACTGATAAACTTATTCAACAAATCCAGCTGGTATTGGACGGTAAAAAAGCACTGATTACCCGACTGATGGGGGATCGTGCAGTTGCCGTGGCCAATGTCCGCATCATTGTTGCTGATCCAGGAAATTACATGACCACTGAAACTTCAAAAATCATTTATACCCAAACTGACGAAGCACCGGCACTCGCAACCTACTCACTATTACCGATAGTACAGACATTCGCTAAAGCGGCTGGAGTGTTGGTTGAAACTCGTGATATTTCATTGTCTGGCCGTATTATTGCAGCATTCTCTGACTACTTAGCACCAGCACAGCAACAACCTGATGCGCTGGCAGAATTAGGTCAATTGGCAACGCAACCAGATGCCAACATCATTAAACTTCCAAATATCAGCGCTTCAGTTCCGCAATTAAAAGCAGCGATTAAAGAATTACAGGCCAAAGGTTATGCACTGCCGGATTATCCGGAAGATGCAGTGACTGATGCCGAGAAAGACGCTAAATCACGTTATGACAAAATTAAAGGCAGCGCAGTGAACCCAGTGCTGCGGGAAGGGAACTCTGACCGCCGTGCGCCTTTATCTGTCAAACAATATGCCCGTAAAAACCCACATTCAATGGGCGGCTGGTTGCCAACTTCTAAGTCTCATGTTTCCCATATGACTGCAGGTGATTTTTACGGTAGTGAGAAGTCTGTGACGGTTCCTGCTGCAACGGCTGTTCGGATCGAATTGCAGCAAGCTGATGGAACTATTCAAGTCCTGAAAGAAAAAACCAGCTTGGTGGCTTCCGAAGTGATTGATGCTTCTGTGTTAAGTGTCAGTGCTTTACGTGAATTTTTAGCTGCTGAAATTAATAATGCCAAAGAGCAAGGTGTACTATTTTCAGTGCACTTAAAAGCCACCATGATGAAAGTCTCTGATCCAGTGATTTTTGGTCATGTCGTCACGGTGTTTTTTGCGGAAGTTTTTGAAAAACATGCGGCAGTGCTGAAAGATCTTGGCGTCGATGTGAACAATGGTTTTGGTGATTTGTTGGCAAAAATCCAGCAATTACCGGCTGATAAACGCGCTGAAATCGAAGCGGATATTGCTGCTGTATATGCTGCACAACCTGCGCTCGCCATGGTGAATTCAGATAAAGGCATTACCAACCTGCATGTTCCAAGTGATGTAATTATTGATGCCTCGATGCCTGCTGCAATTCGTACCTCTGGTCAAATGTGGGGCCCGGACGGCAAATTAAAAGATACTAAATTTGTGATCCCAGATCGTTGTTACGCCGGCGTATATCAGGAAACCATTAATTTCTGTAAAGAACATGGTGCTTTTGATCCGCGGACCATGGGTTCCGTGCCAAACGTTGGTTTAATGGCACAAAAAGCCGAAGAGTACGGTTCACACGATAAAACATTTGTCATTCAAGCCGCTGGTGTCGTGAATGTGATTGATGCTGCAGGCGCAGTACTTATGTCACACCCGGTTCAAGCTGGCGATATTTGGCGGATGTGTCAGACCAAAGACGCGCCGATCCAAGATTGGGTAAAACTGGCTGTTAGTCGTGCTCGTTTGAGCAATACCCCGGCAATTTTCTGGTTGGATGCGGCTCGTGCCCATGATGCGCAGTTGATTGCCAAAGTGAATACCTACTTGGCCCAACACGACACTTCAGGTCTTGATATCAAGATTATGACTCCGGAGCAGGCAACAAAAGTCAGTCTTGCCCGTATTAAAGAAGGCTTGGATACTATTTCAGTTACAGGAAACGTACTGCGTGACTATTTAACTGATTTGTTCCCAATCCTTGAATTAGGGACCAGCGCGAAAATGTTATCAGTAGTGCCACTGATGAACGGTGGCGGATTATTTGAAACTGGCGCTGGTGGTTCTGCACCAAAACATGTTGAACAGTTTGTCGATGAAAACCACTTACGTTGGGATTCCTTGGGTGAATTCTTGGCCTTGGCCGCGTCTTTGGAGCATTTGAGCCAAGTCGCGGGCAACAAAGGTGCAAAAGTGCTGGCTGATACCTTGGATGAAGCAACTGCGAAGTTTTTAGATACTGACAAATCGCCAACCCGTAAGCTCGGACAGCTTGATAACCGCGGTAGCCATTTTTATCTGGCAATGTACTGGGCACAAGCACTGGCCAGTCAAACTACGGATGTTGCACTTCAGCAACGTTTTGCACCATTAGCTGCGGTACTGGTCGAAAATGAAGCCAAAATTGTCCATGAGCTTAATTCTGTACAAGGTAAGGCGGTGGATATTGGTGGTTATTATCGTTTAGATGATGCTAAAGCTACCGAAGCGATGCGCCCAAGTGCGACCTTTAACCAGGCTCTGTCAGCGGTTTAAACATCGCAAATTTCTGCTTCACAAAAAATCCGGCTTCAATGCCGGATTTTTTTCGTATTTCCAACGTGAATATCCAACCGTGTTTTTGAAATTATCGAAGAAATTGAATTTTATTTCCGATAGGATCTGAAAAAGAAATGCTATTACCGATACTTTGGTAGGGAATATTTACGAAACAGTTGTTCGGGTTAAATCAGCGAGCAGCCAATAAAAGATGGTATTTGGGAAAACAGGCAAATTGATCGGGTAATTTTTAAGTCAAGTTTGGAAGATAATTCAAATACCCAAGATTTTTTTGGGGGCAACATGACTAGTAGAAATCAAAAAACAATAAAAACAGACGCGAAAGTTCAATTGAAACTTTGGTTTGAACCTTGTTCCAAAGAATTAAAAATAATCAGCACATTGCGAGTCTATTAAAATGAGTGTCAGGCAGGTCCCCCTGCATGGCTACTGCCTGTCACTTGCTGGAGCAGCTTTATTCCTGTGTGCCGTCTTCAGGCAGGGCAATATTCACCGCATGTAGGCCTTTTGGGCCCTCTGATAACTCAAAGGTTACATCCTGGCCCGCTTTTAATGTGCGGTAGCCATCCATGGTAATGGTTGAGTAATGGGCGAAAATGTCTTCGTCACGACCATCTTCACGAATAAACCCAAATCCTTTGGCATTATTAAACCATTTCACTTTACCGGTAGCCATACTACATACTTCCTTCTCTTAGTTAGCTAATTTCTGTATTCTAAGATGACAACGTCGAAGCTTTCGAAAGCTCCATTAGTTACTGTAGATAATTTGTTCAGCTAGTCAAGTTTTTTACCGAACTAATCGAGATTGAAAAGCGTAGATATAACCACCACATCCTTTGATGGATCAACTAGGCGTGACTATAGTTTATGAGCGGCATTAAACAGACCAACGGACAAGGTGAAGGCTTAGCTGAGTTAATCCGACAAAAAGTTGAACCGCCACCGATGTATAAGGTGGTTCTACACAATGATGACTATACCCCTATGGATTTTGTCATCGATGTGTTAACCCGTTTTTTTAATCTACAGTATGAAAAAGCCAGTGAGATCATGTTAAAAGTGCATTATGAGGGCAAAGCGGTTTGTGGAGTGTTCACTGCCGAAATCGCAGAGACCAAAGTACAGCAGGTCAGCAGTTATGCCAAAGAGCACGAACATCCATTGTTGTGCACGATGGAGCGGGCTTAACCGGTACTAATACCCAAAATCATTGAAGACTTGGGTAGGCGGCAATTGAGCGAATCACTAAGAGCGTAGTGAATATGCAGTTAGGGTGAACGAAGGCAGCCAACAACCCCGAATCTTAAAAGATAACGGGTATATCAGTCAGTAACTCAGGTGGATTAGGAGCTGTGCATGTTAAATAAAGATCTTGAGTTGACGCTGAATCTGGCATTTCGATTTGCCAGGGAACGCCGCCACGAATATATGACCGTCGAACACTTGCTGTTAGCGTTATTAGATAACCCTGCCGCAGGTGATGCTTTAAAATCCTGTGGCGCCAATATCGATCGGCTGCGCAGCGAGTTATCAACATTTATCGATTCAACCACGCCGTTAATCCCTGATGGCGATTTAGATCGTGATACTCAACCAACCCTTGGTTTCCAGCGAGTATTACAAAGAGCCGTCTTTCACGTGCAATCGTCGGGCAAAGCTGAAGTCACCGGCGCCAATGTACTTGTTGCTATTTTCAGTGAGCAAGAATCTCAAGCCGTTTATTTATTGAAGAAAATTGATATCAGTCGCCTTGATATCGTCAATTTCATTTCTCATGGTGTGATCAAAGCGGACAAAATTGAACCAGGCGATGAGCAACATGAAGACGCTTCCGATGTTGGTGTTGAAGATAACAAGTACCTTGAAAATTTTACATCCAATTTGAATGTTCTGGCAAAAAATGGCCAGATTGATCCGTTGGTTGGTCGCGACAATGAGCTAGAGCGGACCATTCAGGTGTTGTGCCGCCGTAAGAAAAACAATCCTCTGCTAGTGGGTGAGGCAGGCGTTGGTAAAACTGCTATTGCCGAAGGCCTCGCCTATCGGATAGTACAAAACAAAGTGCCGGAAGTGATTGCGAATGCGACCATTTACTCCTTGGATATGGGCGCGTTGTTGGCTGGAACTAAGTATCGCGGCGATTTTGAAAAGCGTCTGAAGTCATTGTTAAAAGAAATCGAACGGGAAAAAGACGCTGTCCTGTTTATCGATGAAATTCATACTGTGATAGGGGCAGGTGCCGCGTCAGGCGGCGTGATGGACGCTTCGAATTTGATCAAACCACTGTTGTCCAGTGGACGGTTACGTTGTATTGGCTCCACTACCTATCAGGAATTTAAAAGTATTTTTGAAAAAGATACTGCTTTGGTGCGTCGTTTCCAAAAAATTGATATCACTGAGCCGAGTGTCGACGATACCACGCAGATCCTGCAAGGACTGAAAGAGCGGTATGAAGCGCATCATGGCGTACGATATACCCAAAAAGCATTAAGAGCAGCTGCTGAGCTTTCAGCGAAGTATATTAATGAGCGACATCTGCCTGACAAAGCCATTGATGTAATTGATGAAGCAGGTGCCAGTCAACGTTTGTTGCCGTTGTCAAAACGTAAAAAGGTCATCAATGTGCCAGAAATTGAGCATGTGATTGCCAAAATGGCGCGTATCCCCGAAAAGTCAGTCTCCGCATCGGATAAAGATGTCCTTGCTAATTTAGATCGAAATCTGAAACTCGTGGTGTTTGGGCAGAATGAGCCGATTGAAGTTTTGACTTCAGCCATTCGTTTGTCGCGCTCTGGTCTTGGTAACGAAGAAAAGCCGATTGGTAATTTCCTGTTTGCTGGCCCTACGGGCGTGGGTAAAACGGAAGTGACTAAGCAGCTGGCAAAAATCATGGGTGTTGAGCTGTTGCGTTTTGATATGTCTGAGTACATGGAGCGTCATTCCATCAGCCGATTGATTGGTGCGCCTCCTGGGTATGTAGGATTTGATCAAGGTGGCCTTTTAACGGATGCTGTTTCCAAACACCCTTACTCGGTCGTGTTGCTTGATGAAATTGAAAAAGCGCATTCGGACATCTACAACATTTTATTGCAGGTGATGGATCACGGGACGCTGACTGACAATAACGGTCGCAAGATTGATTTTCGCAATGTCGTGCTGGTGATGACGACCAATGCCGGCGTGCAGGAAACTGTGCGTAAAACCATTGGTTTTAAACAACAGGATCATAGCTTTGATGCGTTGAAGGAAATAAACCGTACATTCAGCCCTGAGTTTCGTAACCGGCTGGACGGAATTATTTGGTTTAAGCATTTATCCAGAGACATTATTCTGCAAATTGTTGATAAATTTATCTGTGATTTACAGGTACAGCTGGATAAAAAACAGGTCTCGATGGAGTTGTCGTCAGCTGCAATTGCGTGGCTCGCCGATAAAGGCTATGACCAGGCAATGGGTGCAAGGCCGATGGCAAGGGTGATACAGGAACAATTGAAGAAGCCACTGGCGAATGAAATTCTATTTGGTCGGTTATTGCATGGTGGGGATGTCAGAGTTGATCTGATCGACAACGAATTGAGTTTTGACTATCTCGATTCAGCGGTTCCAGCTTAGCTGTTAATGTTGATACTTATAGCAACCGCCTTGTATGACGAGGCGGTTGTAGAAAGGCAATTCTAGCAAAAAGAAATGCAAACGAAAAAACACTCGGTGATGCCGAGTGTTTTTTCGTTAGTGCTGGTTAGTAGACTTTTTTGACAGTCTCTAACCGATACTCACTTAACGTTGACGGAATACGATACGACCTTTGGTCAGATCGTATGGCGTCAGTTCTACAGTGACTTTATCGCCGGTCAGAATACGGATGTAGTTTTTCCGCATTTTACCCGAAATGTGCGCGATAACCACGTGACCATTTTCGAGTTCGACCCGGAACATTGTATTTGGCAAGGTATCCAAAATTGTGCCTTGCATTTCAATCACGTCTTCTTTCGCCATGCAGCGTACGAGCCCCTTTAGAAAAAATATTTAAACCGGAAAAAAACTGCGCAGATTGTGCCGAAATCATACGGATAAGTAAAGCAACTCCAGCCTTTTTAATCAAAAGACTGCCAATTACCAGCAATCAGCCGTTGCTGAGGGCCAAAATCATCTTTATAAGCCATTTTTTGGCAAGCCGAAATATAATAGCCCAAATATAAGTAAGACGGCGCTTGCGAACTAAGGTAATCAAGAGCGGCAAGTATTGCCAATTTACCCAACGCTAATGTGCTATCGGGTTGGTAAAAACTATAAACCGCAGATAATCCATCCGGTAATTGATCCAGGATCATGACACCAACTAACTGCTGACCAAGGTATTGCTCTAATACCAGTACTTGTAGCCAATCACAATGAAACATCGACTGTAGATGTTCTGCATCAGCCGGATCCATCACGCCACCGGCATGTTTGACGGCGATATATTGCTGGTACAAAGCGAAATATTGCATTTCATCGTTACAATGAATAACCCGATAGTGCCAATCGGCTTTTTGGGCTTTTTTTAGCAATTTGCGTTGTGAAGGCCGGGTTTGAAATTGTTGCGCTGAAATCCTTACTGCCTGGCAGGCCTGACAGTCGCTGCAATAAGGTCGATACAGTTGCTGTCCGGTCCGACGAAAATTGTAATGCATCAACTGCTGATAGAGTTCTGCGCTCATAGGCTGATCTGGCATCGTAAACACCAGTCGCTCTGATTGCTCGGCTAAATAACTGCAAGGATGTTCGGCACTCAGCCCTAACTGTATTTGACGTAAATCCATCAGTAACAACTCATCAGGCGAATTCCAGCATTGCCGGTGACCAGACATCGATTGGCACCGGTTGGTCGCGCAAACGCTGCAACAAAGTTAAATACTCAGTTTTCGGCAATGGTCTGACGCCAAGTTGCAGTAAAAAAGGATTTGGCATCTGACAGTCAATCCAACCGTCGCAATAACTTACTAATTGCTGTTGCAGCATACACAGCGCTAGTTTAGCGGTATTAGGTTGTAGATTAAACATCGATTCACCACAAAACAAACCGCCGACCACCACACCATAGAGTCCACCAACGAGGGTATTGTTGTGCCAAACCTCGATGCTGTGTGCCAGACCGCGCTGATGCAGCGCAACATAGGCCTGTTGAATGTTGCTGAGGATCCAGGTACCAGACTGATTGCGCCGTGGTATTGCTGCGCAATGGGCAATGACTTGCGCAAATGCCTTATTCCGACTGTAGCTGAATTGATGTTGTTTTTGATATTTACGAAGACTGCGATTGAGTTGCAATTCACCCGGCGCAAATACGGCGCGGGTTGAAGGCGACCACCACAAGAGGGGATCGCCTTCACTGAACCAAGGAAAAACGCCAGTCCGGTAGGCTTGATGTAGCCGTTCCACGGACAAATCGCCGCCCATTGCCAACAAACCATCTGGCTTTCTCAGCGCCGAGCTTAGCGACGGAAACCAAAAAGGATCCGCCGTTAACTCAGGAAGATAAATCGGCATCAACGTCCTAATAAGCAGCGAATAGCAATTATTTGCTCAGTGCATCGAGGTAACGTTCGGCATCAAGTGCCGCCATACAACCTGTTCCTGCTGAAGTAATTGCTTGACGATAGATGTGATCAGAGACATCTCCGGCAGCATAAACGCCTTCGATACTGGTTTGTGTGGCGTTGCCTTCAATTCCACTTTTCACCACAAGGTAGCCACCTTTCATTTCCAACTGACCGGCAAAAATGTCGGTATTTGGCTGGTGACCAATGGCAATAAAGACACCTTGTAAGGACAGTTCTTCGTCACTTTCACCTTTGGTTGACGTTAACCGCACGCCTGTGACACCCATATCGTCGCCTAAAACTTCATCGAGTTGCCGATGTGTGTGTAGTATGATATTGCCGTTGGCAACTTTGGCATTTAAACGGTCAACCAGAATTTTTTCAGCTTTAAAACTATCACGGCGGTGAATTAAATGGACTTCTGCAGCGATGTTTGACAGGTACAAAGCTTCTTCAACCGCAGTATTACCACCACCAACAACTGCAACTTTTTGATTGCGGTAAAAAAATCCGTCACATGTCGCACAGGCAGATACACCACGACCACTGAATTTTTGTTCGGATTCCAGACCCAGATATTTTGCTGAAGCACCGGTTGCAATAATCAGCGCATCACAAGTATAAACACCGTTATCGCCGGTCAATGTAAATGGGCGCTGCTTTAAGTCAACTGTGTGAATATGGTCAAAGATAATTTGCGTATTAAAGGTTTCAGCGTGTTCGCGCATCCGTTCCATTAGCGCCGGTCCGGTCAGACCATGTGGGTCTCCTGGCCAGTTTTCGACTTCGGTCGTTGTGGTGAGCTGACCGCCTTGCTGCATCCCGGTAATCAGGACTGGATTTAAATTTGCACGAGCGGCATAGACCGCTGCCGTATAACCTGCAGGGCCTGAGCCCAAAATCATTAAACGGCTATGTTGTGGATTTGACATAAAAACTCCGGAAGGTCAGCAAAATTTAGTTATTACTCGGTAAGATGGGGCGATTTTATGGGATTGCAACCGTTGGCGAAACCCAAGGAACGAAATTAATTGTGTGAGCCTGTAAAGCGGGCTTTGCTGTGCTAAGGTGAAGCAGTTGTTCCTAAGTTCTATTTTGTTATGGCATGGCTGGTACGTCATTGCCGATCTTTAAACGACCTGCGGAGGTCATGCTGAATTTACGTCGCCCCGGGCTCCATTGGATCCAATTGCTGCTTCTAGTGTTTATTGCACTGAATTTATTCTCTTCAGTGGCGTTTGGCTACACTCAATTTAAGCGTATTGGAGTCGACGATGGTTTACCAAATGCCACTATTTACAGTGTGGCACAGGATCAACATGGCTATATCTGGCTTACCTCGACGAATTCCGGCTTATTGCGTTACGACGGTTACAATTTTTCAGAATTTCCACTTTTAACTGAAAGTGAACTGCAACACCTTGGCCAGCAGGACGTTGGTGTACTGTTGATTGATCGTGACAATAACATTTGGGCTGGTACCTGGGGTTATGGACTGAGCCGAATTGATGCTGTTACCGGGCAGTTGAGCCGCTATGTCGTTGATAAAAAGACTGATCAGACTATTGCTGGCATGCAAGTACAGGCTTTATTTCAGGACCACTCAGGTAATTTATGGATTGGCACCACCACTGGTTTAAGCCGTCTTAGTCCGGATGGAGAAATAACCCAAATTGGCTCGGCTAATTCTCCCAGTCCGCTCATCCAACAACGGATCTGGAGTCTCAGCCAAACCAATGATGGCACGATGTGGATTGGTACATCCGGAGGTGTGCATTGTTGGCGTGAACAAAGCGGTTTATGTCCTGTTGTATTGCCGTACCCTCAGGCTCCTGTTGAGAGTCGTGACAATGAAATCCGAGCCTTGACTAGTGTGCAAAATACTTTATGGATAGGAACCCGCAAGGGGTTGTTTAGCCTGGATGCTACAGCCGGAGTCATGACCAGTGCGCCCCATGCTGAGCTCAGCACAACGCCGATTATCAATAATTTGCTTTTTGATAGTGATGGGAATCTATTAGTTGGGACCTACAACGGTCTGTTCCGATACAACCCTGAACAACAAAAGTTTCTGAAATTTCGTAAACAAGAATCACTGTTGCCAACCGTCAATATCCGCTCAATGTATATTGACCGCACCGGGGTGTTGTGGCTTGGTACGCGTGAAAGTGGCCTGTTTTACGCCAGACACAGCGCGTCAGCTTTTTCGTCTTTAGCCTCATTGTTGCCCAAGGAAAATACTGAAAATTTAAATTTCACGGTTACATCAGTATTCACACAGAACGACATACTTTGGCTTGGTAGCGCAGAAAACCTCTATCGGATCGATCGCCGGCAAGAAACACTTCAGCGATATCATACCGGAGGCAGAGTGAATACCATTCGCACCGATGCTCAAGGGCAAGTCTATGCTGCAACGGATGTTGGATTGTTTCGGTATGATCCGGCGCTCGAACAACTAAAACCCATCAATCAGCCTTTTACTCTGGCAAATGCTAAACATGACAATATCCGTGATTTGGTCATCAATGATAAAGGACAGTTTTGGTTTGGTTTGTGGGGTGAAGGTGTTTTGTTTTGGGACCCTGCGACCAGCAAAGTGCAGATACTATTGCGAGAGGTGATGCAGCAAAAAGTCGGTGATGCAGTACAGGCCATGTATCTTCAAGATGATTTTTTGTGGGTCGGTACCCGTTACTCTGGTTTGTTTAAAATTACTATCAGTTCTGGTGCGGTGAATCATGTCAGTGAAGATCAGACCACGGGCTTAGCACTACCTAGCCAGGATGTGCAGTGTGTGGAAGCTGGAGCGGCGGATAGTTTGTTAATTTGTACAGCGCAAGGGTTAGTGGTGTATCAACCGCAAACGGCAACACAGCAGCTATGGGATGGTCGCTCCGGACTTCTGAGCCATAATATTGTCGGTGCTCATACCGATGCCAACAACAATGTCTGGTTGTTATCATCCAAAGGATTGACATTAAAACCTGCCGGCAGCTCTCGGTTTATTACCTTTACTCATCAGGATGGACTGGTGGCGACGGAGTTGGTGTTTAAAGCCATCTTTAATGATCAGGCAGGTACAATATACCTTGGTACCATTGCTGGCCTGACGATTGTTGAGCCAGCGTTATTATGGGTCAATGATTTGCCACCAACCGTTGCGGTGCCAGAAATTTTAGTCAATCACCAACCACTACCGATGCTGGCACACAGTAACAACTGGCCAACAATCAAGCTAAAGCCAACTGACAGCAGCATTGAATTTAAATTTACCAGTCTGGATTATCATGATGTAGACCGGAATCAGTTTTTATATCGGTTACGTGGTTTTGATGATGATTGGATTTTACTTTCGGATAAAAGAGCCGCCTATTATTCAAATTTACCGGCGGGCGATTATGTCTTGGAAGTGAAAGGCTCGAACAATCATGGTTTGTTCAGTGACAAAACCGTAGAAATCCAGCTACAAGTTTTACCGCATTGGTGGCAGTACCGAACTGTACAGTCGTTAATAGGGCTGTTGACTTTGTTATTAATTTTAGCTGGACATCAATATCGATTGCGGCATGTCCGACAGATTAATCGATTATTACAAAATTCAGTGCAGGAAAGGGCGAAAGCACAACTTATTCTGGAAACTAAAGTCGCGGAGCGAACAGGTGCTTTGGAGGAAAGCTCGTTAACTTTGTCGCTTCGAAGTAAGCAGTTAGAAAAAAGTTTGCAGGAAGTGGCGAAAGCGAACCGAGAGTTGAAACGTCTTGATAGGTTAAAGGATGAGTTTATCTCTGTCGTGTCGCATGAACTTCGCACGCCGTTGACCTCAATTCGGGGGGCTGTAGGTCTCATTGCACAACGTGTGGTTGAACCCGGTTCAGAGCCTTATCAGTTACTCATCCAAACTGCAGTTAATAATTGTGAGCGATTATCAAATATCATCAATGATTTACTGGATGTTCAGAAGTTTGAGGCCGGTAAGTTTGTGCTGCAAATAAAACCAGTTGATTTGGTAGATCTGGTCCAACAAGCAATTAGCGCCAGTCAGGCTTATGCGCATAAGTATCAGGTTAGTGTTCATTTACAGGCTGATTTGGCAATGCCGTTGACGGTGAATGCTGACGCTCTGCGCATTCGCCAAGTACTGGATAATTTATTGTCAAATGCTATTAAGTTCTCACATCAGGGCGGTGAAGTGCTGGTTGAATTAAGTGGCGATGCGCTTCAGGTAAAAATTGCGATCACTGATCATGGTATTGGCATCCCGGAGTCTTTTCATCAGCGAATTTTTGAAAAGTTCACCCAGGCCGATGCTTCAGACACCCGCACAAAAGAAGGCACAGGCCTTGGCCTCACAATTTGTAAAAAAATTATTGAAAGCCATCAAGGTCAGATTGGTTTTGTTAGTCAGGAACATCAGGGCAGCTGCTTTTGGATCACGCTGCCACGACTGCCCAGTATCAGCTAAAGAATCATCAGGAATGCGCAGTCGACTTAGAGCACATAAAAATAAACCGATATAAAGTGACATACACTGCCTGCGACAACCCACAAATGCCAAATGACATGGTGCAAAAACAGTGAATGCCACAGGTAGAAAATGACGCCAAATGAGTAACACAAACCACCAGCCAGCAGCCACCACAGGCCTTCAGTCGGGACATTTTGCATCAGTGGGTTAGCAGCTACGAGCGCCAGCCAACCCATGACCAAATAGAGCACCAGGCTTAGTTTTTTAAATTTTAGATGCGCGACAAATTCCAGCAAAATTCCGACAGCTGCCACCCCCCAAACGACGGCGACCAGCCAAAAACCCCAGCTATCGCGTAAACTGATCAATGTAAATGGGGTATAGCTGCCAGCAATCAATAGGTAGATTGCTGCGTGATCTAACTTGCGCCATAAAGCTTTGCGAGCCGGGGTCTCTGTGCCGTGGTAGCAGCTGGAAGACAAATACAATAAAAACAAACTCAGACCAAATGCCAAGCTGGCAAATATCGCCTGACCGCCAAGTGACCAGCTTTTTGCGACCAGAAAGCCACAGCCAATTAAACTCAGAACAGCAGCAAACGCGTGGCTCAGGCTATGTAATTTTTCTTCGGTTGGGTGATAGGATTTTTCTGAGGCGCTCATGTGGATACCTTGGGTGCTGATAGACACTCATCATACCACTGTTGACGGATGAACTGCCAAGGTCAGTTTGGCGCTTTGGTCAAGCCAAGGTAGAATGCCTGCGAATTGTGAGGAGTGTAAAATGTTATTAGTGGTGCTGGGTTATGTTTGGCCTGAGCCGGATTCATCTGCTGCCGGGCGGCGGATGCTTAGTTTATTGCAGCTATACCGGCAGCAAGGCTGGCGAATTATTTTTACCAGCCCAGCGGAGCAGGGCCCGCATCGTTTTGATCTCGCGCAGTGGCAGATTGAAGAGAAACAAATTCCGCTTAATGACAGTGCTTTTGATCATTGGTTAAGCGAAATGCAGCCTGATGTGGTGTTGTTTGACCGCTTTATGCTGGAAGAACAGTTTGGCTGGCGGGTCGAAGCCTGTTGTCCTAGTGCGCTGCGTGTGCTCGATAGCGAAGATTTACATTGCTTGCGCCAGGCGCGTCAGCAAGCGTATCAAGCCAAACAAACGTTACAAAATAGCGATTTATTCACTGAAATGGCGCAGCGCGAAATCGCCGCTATTTTACGTTGTGACCTGACCCTGACTATTTCTCAGGCCGAAATGGCGATATTAATGGGAACATTTCAGGTTCCGGCCACTCAGCTCCTGTATTGCCCATTTATGCTGGATGAGCCACTGCAGGTGCCGGGCCTAGACTTTGCACAGCGCCAGCATTTTGTCAGTATTGGTAATTTCCGGCATGAACCTAATTGGCAAAGTGTTCTCTGGTTAAAGCAGCAGATTTGGCCATTGATCCGATCGCAACTGCCTGGTGCTGAATTACATATTTATGGTGCTTATCCGCCGCCAAAAGCCACTGCATTACATGCGCCAAAACAAGGTTTTTTAATCAAAGGTTGGGCTGACAATGCGCATCAGGTACTACAACAAGCAAGAGTCTGCCTGGCGCCGTTGACCTTTGGTGCAGGTCTGAAGGGCAAGTTTATTGATGCGATGCAAACCGGTACACCCAGTGTCACCACGGCGATTGGCGCTGAAGGCATGTGTTTAAACGCGGCAAATGCGCTCAACACCAAA
Organism: Gammaproteobacteria bacterium; assembly: GCA_018820995.1. Taxonomy (GTDB): domain Bacteria; phylum Pseudomonadota; class Gammaproteobacteria; order Enterobacterales; family Alteromonadaceae; genus Pararheinheimera. The sequence continues at coordinate 19,284 of JAHJNE010000444.1, forward strand.
CTGGCTGATTTCGTTACCTCGAGCAATGAAATAGTCAGTCCTCCGAACACCGAGCCAGTCACAAAAGTTGACGCAGCCTCTGGGCTTGAAAA
>JAHJNE010000046.1 GCA_018820995.1 Gammaproteobacteria bacterium
ACACAGCAAAAGAGTGTTGCCGATGGTGCAGCAACTGCTGACTCAAGCTGGATTATCATTACAACAACTCGACGGCATTGTGTTTGGTCGTGGCCCCGGTAGTTTTACCGGCGTGCGGATCGGCGTTGGCGTGACGCAGGGGCTGGCATTTGGCGCTGATATTCCGGTGTATGGCGTGTCTACTTTAGCAGCGATGGCGCAGGCAGCTTACCGTTTACATGGAGCGGCTCAGGTTATTGCTGCGATTGATGCACGGATGGCTGAGATTTATCTGGGCTATTTTGCATTAGACAGCCAATTGTTGATGCAGCCAGTGACGGCAGAACTCGCGATCAAACCAACGGCTTTAATCGAATCCCCTTTAATAGGCGATTGTTTTGCTGTGGGCACCGGCTGGCAAACCTATCGCGATGTGATGCTGCAGTGGCAAGCTGCAACAATCTGCGAGCAGATTTTATACCCATCAGCGCAGGATATGTTAACACTGGCTGCGCCGGCATTGTCGTCCGGTCAATTTATTGCCGCGGAACTGGCAGAGCCGGTCTATGTGCGGGATGAAGTGACATGGAAAAAGTTACCCGGACGCGGCTAAACGCTTCGTTTGAGGCAAGCCATCACATCCAAACAATGCACCAATAACGAGCAAGGGCGGCAATAAATTGCCGCCCTTGTCGTTCCTGTAAGCCTTATCTGACAAGGGATTCAGCGATTTGAGCTAATTTTCATCATCAGGCTTGGCAATGAAAGTTTTGCCGTTATAATGCAAAAGAGTTTATCCAAAAATCGCTTGGGAATTTTCGTTTATGTCGGTTGCTGTCAGCCAGGATTTAGCCCGTAGTCAAAATGTCGCCGAAGTATTTTCCGGCCGGCAGACGCGTGCGATCAGGCCCAACACCAGCGCCACCGAAAAACCACAAGTTACGGAAATTCAGCAAGGTACCGGAATTAAAAGCTCGGCAGCGGCCATGTCGTTGTTGGATGAATCCCGCAGTACCAACGGTAAGGCTGGATATGATCAGCCTGCACCGCAATATCAAAAAGCTTTAGATGCCTACCAAAGCTTCGCCAGTCAGCAAAAACGTGAACAAATTCAGCAATATTTCAGCGTTGATTTATTCGCTTAAACCATCAACAGCCATCAATCTCCAAAATGAAGCGCCGTTCGGTGTTGTCATCATCGTCAATTTTCAGCTAGCAATTATGTCCAAATGGGTGTTTTGAAATCCAGTTGGCGTGTTGCAACGTATCGAAGTTATATCCAATATTTGGAACCTTTATCTGATGCAAAAATGTTGTTTGATTACCGGGGCAAGTTCTGGCTTAGGCAGGGCATTGGCATTGCAGTATGCGGCCGCTGGCTGGCAGGTATTGGCGATCGCCCGAAGCGGTGAAAGGTTACAGCAACTAAGCCAGCAATCGCCCTGGATCCGCTGTTTAGTGCTTGATTTAACCGATGGTGCAGCAGTTGAAGCCAGTGTGTCGCAAATCAAACAGTTGATGCCGCGACTGGATTTGTTGATCCTTAATGCCGGTACCTGTGAGTATGTTGACGTGGCTGATTTTGAGCTCGCGGCTTTTGACCGGACTTTTGCCGTGAATTTTTTCTCGGTAGTGGCGGCAGTGAAATATTGGATGCCACTATTGCATGAGTCGACTAGACCGCAGCTGGCTGTTGTCAGCAGTTTGGCCTGGTTATTTCCTTTTACCAAAGCGCAGGCGTATGGCGCCAGCAAGGCGGCCTTAAGCTATTTCACCGACAGCTTAAGGTTGGATTTAACCGGGCAAGGCGTTGAAGTCTGTTTGATTGAACCCGGTTTTGTCGACACGCCATTGACCCGTAAAAACGATTTTGCCATGCCATTTATTTTGCCGGTAGAGCAAGCGGCAGCCCGGATGATCAGAGCGATTGATGCTGGAAAATTGAGGTATCGATTTCCAAAACGTCTTGCCTTTAGCTTGGCGCTCCTAAATTTGGTTCCCTATCGATGGCGGCAAAAAATGGCGGCAGGGATGAGAAGTGAATAAATTCCTGCAGTTCGCCGGTTTTAAGTTGTGTTGGTTGGGATTGATTATGTCTCCAGCAATCGCAGTATGGCCAGTGGCGATCTACTGGGCGTGGAGTCTTTGGCAATTAGCTGGCAAAGCACGTTATGCAGTGATCTTGATGACGCTGATTGGATGCGTGATGGACAGCATCTTGTTGCAAAGCGGTGTGTTTAGCTTTATCGCAACAGCGCACTTACCGGTTTGGATGGTACTGCTTTGGGGATGCTTTTCCCTCGTGTTGGTGCAAGTTCTGGCTGGGTGGTTGAAATATTGGTATGTGGGCGCCTTCTTCGGCGCAGTGACAGGCCCATTTGCCTATTGGGGAGGGGCTGTACTTGGTGGACAGCTCGTGTTTGACAACCCGATATCACTATTGCTGACGTTGGCGCCTTGTTGGGCTTTGCTGTTAGCAATAGCGGTTTATTGCCGTTTTTTATGGAGTGAAACCGATGATGCTAAAGATTTTTCTACTCAATAGCCGCTTAGGGGGAACGCTGCGCGTTCGTCTGGCAACGTTGTTTTGTGTGGTATTTTTTAGTGTAGGAATACCGCCCGCTTATGCCATGCAACAGCCAGCAGTCGAAAGCACGGCCATGGTCATCCCGAAAAATCTGCAAACAGTCGGCCAAGGCAAATACAGTTATTGGTTCTGGGATTTATACCAGGCAAAATTGGCCACACCAAATGGCCAATTTATCAGTTATCAACAAAGCACACCGCTATTACTTGAGCTCAGTTATTTGCGCAATATCAGTAAAAAAGAATTTGTCGATGCCACCTTGGATCAATGGCGCATTCAGGCGGGAAAGGTGCAGAAACAGCATAAATTATGGGCCGGTGAACTGACCGGCCTGTGGCGGGATGTAAAAAAAGGCGATACGTTAAGCGCCGAGTTACACAGCGACGGGCTGATTAGTTTTTATTTTAATCAAGAGTGGTTGGGGAATACCAAAGATCCAGCACTGGGGCCGGCATTTTTTGATATTTGGTTGTCCGAAAAAACGACCGCACCCGCTTTGCGTCAGCAGTTGTTGGCATTGCCATAAAACGGAGTTAACTTCAACGTGTTATTGCTTGCCACTCTGATCAAGGTGCTTACGAACTTTTGATGGAAAAGAACAAGGCAGTAGCGATGACGCATACTGCCCTGATTCATGTCGATCGACGTGCTCTTTTAGGAATAATCCACCTAGTACTGGACCACTTATTTTGATTCGAGATAGCCAATCAACTTACGAGCGATATCGGTATTGTCCTGAAAACCTGCAAAATCAAGCCGTTGTTGACCCCAAGACAAAACAGGAACATCAATGGCGGTATGAGCGCCGCTCGTCCAACCGGTTCTGGAATAATGATTGATATGTTGTTTCACGACGGCATTGAGTGTTTTAATTGCATTTTCCTGCACTGTTGTTAAGTTGTCCATGTTCGTCGGCAGCGTCGTGCCAATAGCCGATTTAACCTGTTGCTGCGCTGAAGTCAGGCTGGCTAATTCTGCTGACGTCAGGGCAATATTGGTTGCTTTTGTCCATGTCTGCGATAGATCTGTCTCTGAACTTTGCAGCAGTAAACGGCTGATTTCAGGCGCACTATGTTTTACCCCTTTGATGACCTTGGTATTCCACGCATAGTCACCTTCGGCGCCCAAAGATAAACCGCCGGTTTCATGATCGGCAGTCACAACCAAAATGGTATCCGGATGGCTATCAACATAAGCTTTGGCAGTAGCGATCGCTTTGGCGAAATCGTCCATTTCAGCCATCGCACAAGCGATATCATTGGCATGGCCACACCAGTCAATCTGGCTGCCTTCGACCATCAACACAAAACCTTCTTTGGAAGGTGTCAAAAGTTGTAATGCTTTTTCGGTCATGGTTTTAAGTGGGTCGACAACAGGGTTGTCCAAAGCACTGGGTAATCCTACCGGCGCGAGCAAAGCCAAAGCCGGCAGTTTGTTTAATTGCGACAGACCTTGCCAGCTATCGGCATAATGAAAACCAGCCTGCTTAAATTCGTTAACCAGATTGCGATCCTTACGAATGAAATACTGCGTACCGCCACCAAACATCACATCAGCCACAAATTTACCGGCGATTTTGTTATCGACGTAATCGTTGGCAATGTCGTTGTAATTTTTCCGGCTTTCATTGTGAGCCATAAAGCTCGCTGGCGTGGCGTGGTTAATCTGTGAGGTAGCAACAATCGCCGTGTGCATGCCTTTGGCTTTGGCAATTTCCAACATCGTGGTCAGTGGTTGATGTTGGTGATTGACGGAAATGGCGCCGTTATAGCTTTTGGTATGAGTCGCAAGCGCTGTCGCTCCGGCGGCTGAATCGGTGACAATGGTATCGTCGTCCGGATAGGTGCTGGCGACACCAACCCATAATTGGTCATAAATAGTTGATTCTACGGCTTTAGTCGATGGATCATCCTGGTAATAACGATAAGCTGCCAGATAGGCTGGACCCATGCCATCGCCAATCATATAAATAATATTTTTTGGAGCCGCTTGTACAAATTGCGGCAACATTGCGATAAATAAAGTAGAAAAAATAATTTTTTTCATAATGCTTTTGGTTCCAAGGCTGAATCTTCAGTGTGGCGTGAAGAGAACTGATGATGTTTGAGACGAATCAGTGCCCGATTTTAAGGCCAATATTTAAAATGTACAGGGAGTTCGATCAACGTCAGCCTGCACGCGATAAATGACGGTTTGATGATTTGTAAGAATTGCTACTCTGTAAGCTTGCGAAGCGTTGCAGTGTCGCTTATTGTGGAACGCAATACTTCATTCGTAAATGAGTCGGAACTTATTAAGTTGTTACTGACTCCAATGACGGCCAGCTTTATTAGATTAGGATATAAGTTGTATGAGACGGTTATCGCTCATTTTCGTTAGTGCATTCATCATCAGCGGATGCGCCAGTTATCCGGACGCTGTCAAAGTTGCCGACGGAACCCCTCTGATCAGCTATCAATCAGCCACCCAAGGTAAAGTTCATCAAGGAACGGCCCGTTGGAGTGGAGTCATCGCTAAAGTCGAGAACAACGCCAACAATACCCGGCTTGAAGTGGTTTACTTTCCAGGAAACGAGTCGGGCAGACCGAAAATAAGCGATCAAACTGAAGGTCGTTTTGTCGCCTATATCAACGGTTTTGTTGATCCGATGGTTTATCAGCAAGGCAAAGCCATTACAGCATTGGGTCAATTGGCCCAACCAGAAGCTGGCATGGTTGATAAATTTCAATATATTTACCCGGTCATTCAACAGGCCGTGGTTTATTTATGGCCAAAACAGCAGGATACCACCAGAGTCGACGTTGTTGACCCTTGGCCGCTGTGGCGCGCACCTTATCCGTATTGGGGCTATGGCCCGGCGATTCGGATCAGAACAACAACTCCAATAGGTGAACAACCAGCACAAGGCCCGATTCATGTTGAAAAATCTAACAACGGTACATCGCAGCGTTAAATTATTGGGGCTGATGGCTTGGTGCGCTTGCGCAACTTTTGCAACCTCAGCCAATGAATTAACACAAGCTATTGATTCCAAGTACCGAAGTGTTGCAGATCGTCAGCGGGATCAATATCGTCACCCAGCTGAAACGTTAAGTTTTTTCGGACTGAAACCTGATATGTCGGTGCTTGAAGTATGGCCGGCGCGTGGTTGGTACACCGAGATTCTCGCGCCCTACCTGAAAGATAAAGGTCAACTCACCATCGCTAACTTCCGCCAAAACGATGGTTCGATGGAAGACGAACGAAAAATATTTTGGGCCAGATTGGCGACCAAATTAAAAAAAGATATTGAAAAACAGCCCGAACATTACGGGGCGGTGCGAGTTGAGCAGTTTGATCCTCCAGGCTTGATGCAACTGCAGCAAGTGAATCAATTTGATCTGGTGCTGAGTTTTCGTAACTCACATATCTGGAATGAAGAAGGTTATTTACTCGACGTCTATCGCGCCTTGTTTGACATGCTCAAGCCTGGCGGAACTTTAGGTTTGGTCGAACATCGTTCCAGCCGATTGTCTGAAATTTCTAGCCGTGCCGGTGAAGGGTACCTCGACGAATACTACGTCATTTCCGTCGCTCAACAAGCCGGTTTTATTCTGGCGGAACGTTCTGAGATTAACGCGAATATTAACGATACCAAAGACTACCCAAAAGGTGTCTACGCGCTGCCTCCGACAATTGCGATGGGGATGCAGGATAAGGCGCGTTATTTGGCCATCGGTGAAAGTGACCGTATGACCTTAAAGTTTACTAAACCCTTGCAGCCTTGAGCTATTCCAACACTATAGAATTACACCCTGTCAGTTACCCACTTCGCCAGCTCACCTTGCAGGGCTGGCGCAGCGGCCCTGCTGATGGTCCGCTTTGTTTGTGTTTGCACGGTTGGCTGGACAATGCCAATAGTTTTATTCCTTTGGCGAAAAACCTCCCTCATTTACAGCTGATAGCCATAGATTTACCAGGGCATGGACAGTCAGAACATCGTAGTTTAGACGCCCATTATCATTTCTTCGACTGGGTGGATGATATGGTGCAGCTGTTGCAGCTTATCTCCAATCAGCCGGTACATCTGATTGGTCATTCCATGGGGGGAATGATTGCAACGGCTCTTGCAGCTAGTTTTCCAGAATTAGTGAACAGTTTAGTACTGATCGATAGTATTGGTTTTGTCACCGCTCCGGAGTCAAATACCACGGAACAGCTTCGAAAAGCGGTGTTGTCCAGACAAAAAAGGCTGGATAAACGTAAACCTCAATATCCCGATGTAGCATCGGCCGCGGCGGCGCGACAAGCGCAAAGTGATTTTGACTTTGCAACAGCTCTCTTACTGGCAGAGCGGGGCACTGTGCAACATAGCAACCCAGGCAACCCAAGCAACCCAAGCGAAAAAGTAACCTGGTCTGCCGATTTACGATTGCGCGAAGTATCAGCTTATCGTTTGTCGGATGCACAAGCTTTGCAGTTGATTTCCTCGGTGCAAGCGCCGACATTCGCGATTTTGGCAAAACAAGGCATCGAATTGATGCAGCAAAACCGGCAGCGCTGGCAATCGCATTATCGTTATCTCCAACTCGTTGAATTAGATGCCGGACATCATTTACATATGACGCATAGCAATGACGTAGCACTGCAGATGATGACTTTTCTGGCTTCTTTAAAGACGAAATGCTAGGGTCTGTACAGCGGTATTCTCCACAATGCCAAATTCACTTTCACAACATTTAAGGCAATTTTGAGTAGGCAAACTGAATGCTCGTCGCTAATTGTGAAATAGTGGCAATTGTGGGATGATTGAGGATTAGAGTAAAAACTCAGAGTTCGTACATTCGTGCAAAGTCAGCCAAAATCTTGGCAGCTTTGTTTGCATATAGTCCCGAACGTACCTATAAAAATCATACCTATAACAATAAATAAAACTGACGACGAGGAGAAGAAGGTGGATAAAGTCTGGTTAAAGCGTTACCCGACCGGCGTGCCGGCAGAGATCGATGCCGATCACTACAGTTCATTGCTGGACATCTTCGAACAATCTACGAAAACTTATAGTGAACGCACTGCTTATATCAATATGGGTAAATCAATTACCTATAGTGCGTTGGATACCTTAAGTACACAATTTGCGGCCTATCTACAACAAGGTCTTGGCCTTAAAAAAGGCGATGCTGTTGCCATTATGATGCCAAATTTGCTGCAATACCCAGTGGCCTTATTAGGTATTTTGCGGGCCGGCTGTATCGTGGTGAATGTCAATCCATTGTATACACCACGTGAGCTGAAGCATCAGCTGACCGATTCCCAGGCGAAAGCCATTGTCATTGTTGAAAATTTTGCGCATACCCTGGCGGATGTCATGTCAGAAGTTCCAGTTCAGCATGTCATTTTAACCAAAATGGGCGACATGCTAGGACTGGTCAAAGGAACTATTGTCAATCTGGTGGTGAAGCACGTCAAAAAGATGATTCCGGCTTATCATTTGCCTTCGGCCATTGCTTATAAAGATGTGATCGCTCAAGGCGCTGATATGACGTATCAGAAGCCTGAAGTGACAGGTGCTGACTTAGCATTTTTGCAGTACACCGGTGGTACGACGGGGGTATCAAAAGGTGCGATGCTGACGCACCGGAATATGGTGGCAAATTTAGAGCAGGTTGCCGGTTGTATTGGTCCTATTCTGTCGCCAGGCAAAGAGTTTATCGTCACCGCATTACCGCTATATCATATTTTTGCTTTAACGGCGAATTGCCTGACGTTTATGAAATATGGCGGCACTAACCTGCTGATCACCAACCCTCGCGACATGCCTAATTTCGTCAAAGAGCTGGCGAAGTATCCGTTTACGGCGGTAACCGGCGTCAATACGTTGTTTAATGGTTTATTAAATTGCCCGGGCTTTGCCGATCTTGATTTTAGTCGACTGAAATTATCATTAGGTGGTGGCATGGCGGTGCAAAAACCGGTTGCCGAGCGTTGGCAAAAAGTCACAAATACCCGTTTGGTTGAAGGCTATGGCCTGACGGAATGTGCGCCGTTAGTGACGGTGAGCCCTTTAGATTTAAAAGGTTTTAACGGCAGTATTGGTTTGCCGGCACCATCGACGAATATCCGGTTAATTGACGACAATGGCCAAGATGTTGTGCCGGGTGAAGCCGGTGAAATGTTGGTGCAAGGGCCGCAGGTGATGCTGGGTTACTTAAACCGGGTTGAAGAAACTGAAAAAGTCCTCAAAGACGGCTGGTTATATACCGGCGATATCGCCCGTATGGACGAAGAAGGTTTCTTTTATATCGTTGATCGGAAAAAAGATATGATTCTGGTCTCTGGTTTTAACGTCTATCCGAATGAAATCGAAGAAGTTGTGGCAATGAATGACAAGGTGTTGGAAGTTGCTGCTGTTGGCATTCCCAACGAATCGACAGGTGAGGCGGTCAAAATTTTTGTGGTGAAAAAAGACCAGTCGTTAACCGATCAAGAGTTGATTGCGCACTGTAAAGAGCGTTTAACGGGCTATAAAGTACCGAAGCTGGTAGAATTCCGCACTGAATTGCCAAAAACCAATGTCGGCAAAATATTACGCCGTGAATTAAAAGGGCAATAACCGGCTCTAAACTGGTAAAGTAAAAAACCGGCGCCTAGCCGGTTTTTTTATTGAGATAAATACGATGTTGTATCGCGCTGTTTTCGCTGCTTTGAATGCATCTCTGTCGGAATAGCCAGCGTCGTGCTGTATAAAATGGAGTGACCGATGTCCTACCGAATGATTACCGATAATGCCCAATTGGCTGAGTTTTGCCAGTTGTCTCTGACAGCCTCTTGTCTTGCTGTGGATACCGAGTTTGTCCGCATTAGTACGCTGGCGCCTAAACTAGGCTTAATCCAGCTTTATGCCGGTGCAGATTTAGTCTTGGTTGACCCACTGAGCATCACCGACTGGCAGCCGTTGGCTGAGCTACTCGCAGCGCCTTCGGTACTAAAATTACTGCATTCTTGTAACGAAGATTTGGAAGCATTTGCCTCTGTAGGACTCATTGAAATCCGTCCTTTACTGGACACGCAGTTAGCAGCAGAGCTTGCAGGAATGGGATCTAGTCTTGGTTATGCCAAAATGGTCGAACAGCTGCTCAATAAGCAAGTAGATAAAACTGAAAGCCGAACCGATTGGCTAGCCCGGCCACTGGCTGAAACACAGCTCGCCTACGCCGCGCACGATGTATTGTATTTGTATCAGCTCAAAGACCTGTTGCTGGCAAAGTTGTCTGACTCCAAATTTCTGCCGTTATTGTTGGCTGAAGGTGAGCAAATGATCAATCGCCGTCACCATCAGTTACCGGTGAGTTTTAAATATCTGGAAATGAAAAGCAGCTGGCAATGCCAACCGCGTGAATTGGCGGTGTTGCGGGCATTAACCACGTGGCGAGCAGGGTATGCTGAACAAAAAGATATGGCGTTGGGGTTGGTGCTTAAAGATGCCGTGATGTATGAATTGGCCAAAAGACGTCCGGTCACCCTGGAAGGTCTGGCGCAAATTCAGGATTTACATCCGCGGGAACTGCGACGCCATGGCTCGGTATTGCTGGAATTAATTGGCGAAGCTAAAGCGCTGCCAGCAGATTTATGTCCACAAACCTTTTACCATCAGGCCGAATTTGCCGGATTTAAAGTTGCGCAGCAGCAGCTGACCGACGCTGTGCAGCAGGCTGCAACGGCCAGTGGCATTCCGGCAGGGTTTTTAAGTGTCAAACGTCAGCTTAATGAATACCTGAACTGGTGCTGGCGGGTTTCCGATGCCGAGCGATCACAATTGCCAATACCGGAGTATTTGCGAGGTTGGCGGCGCGACATTTTACTACCTTATTTGCCAAAACCAGCGCAGGTTGCTGCCTTGATCTGATGTAATATTTGAAACGTAAACGGGCGTTTCTGTGATTAGATCATTGGTTTTTATCGAATATTATGTCCAGTTTTATGCAACAAAAACTATTGATCGATGAGATTTTCTCCGGCGTAACGCTAGTGGTTCAATCAACAACCGGAGAACATCGATGCAATGGATTAAACAACTAGGGTTACCTGTGCTGGGCGTGTTGCTGCTTGGTGCCTGCAATAACGATAATCACAATGCTGAACAAACACCTGCACCTGTCGAAATGAGCGCAGTGAAAATTATTCATGCGGTGAGCGACGCGCCTGATGTGAAAATTGAAGCGAGTGGTGGATTGCAGATCAATGGCTTGCCATTTGGTCACAGCACCGCAAAGCTCAGTGTGCCTGCCGGTGCTTTAAGTGTTGCCGTTGACGCAATTTTACCCGGCAATACGACCGCCAGAGTGATTGGGCCTGCCACCCTCAGCCTACAGGCGACTCAGACCTATGCAGTACTTGCGGTAGGCCTTGCTGCCAATTCGTCAATTGAGGCGTTGGTTGTAAACGCCCCTGCTACGGCAGTGGCCACCGGGAATGCTAGAGTCCAAGTAGTGCATGCTGCCGCAAGTGCTCCCGCAGTTGATATCCATATTACGACACCTGACGCCGCTTTAAGTAGCGCAACGGTAACTGCTACTTTGGCATTTAAACAATTTAGTGCGGCGTTGACCGTTCCGGCAGCTGATTATCGGGTACGGATCACTTTGCCAGGGCAGCCTGCTACCGTAGTTTTCGATTCAGGAACTATTCCGCTGGCCAGTGGCGCTGATGTAACAGTGGCCGCGCTCAACAATCGCTTTGCTGGGCCATCACCTGTGTCATTGCTGGTCGTTGATGGCAACGGTAATACGAGTGATTTGAAAGATCGCAACAGTACCGCCGATGTGCGGGTGGTGCATGCTGTTTCGGACGCGCCAGCGGTCGATGTTCTTCTCAACGGCAATAAGGCCATTGCAGGTCTGCCATTTGCTGATAGCACTGCCTATGCGAATCTGACGCCTGGCGCATACAACGTCAAAGTGGCTGCTGCAGCTGATAATTCAGTGGTGGTGATTGATGCCGACTTAACCTTAACTGCCGGCAGTTTTTATACCGTGCTTGCCACCGGGTCGCTAACAGAAAATACCATTACGCCACTTGTGCTGGCTGACGTGCCACGGCGTATCGCAACAGCGGCACAGATCAGGCTAGTGCATGGTTCAACCCTGGCTGGAAACGTCGATATCTACGTCACCGCCAACAGTGACATCAGTGGCGCAACGCCGGCTTTTAGTAATGTTCCGTTTAAGGCAGAAACGGGTTATGTGTCGCTGACGCCCGGCAGTTATGTCATTTCAGTCACCCCTGCAGGGAGTAAAAACGCTGCCATAGGCCCGCTGCGATTAGAACTTGCCGGGAATAAAATCTACACTGCCGTGGCACGAGATGGCGAAAATAGACTGGCCCCCCTTGGATTAATCGTGCTCGACGACTTTAATGAATAACCTGCTGGTTGCGGTAAATACTGCAAACTAGAAAAATCAGAGTCCGATAGAACAAAAAGCCCGATTTGCGAAAACAAACCGGGCTTTTAAAGGAGTATCACAAACAATCACTGTTAGCGTTTTTCGTCCGGGAACGTCACGTTCAGTTCCAGTACCGACAGCTCATCTGAACTTTTTTCCAGTGACACTGAAACTTGGTCATCAGCGATATCCACATACTTGCGGATGACTTCCAGAATATCGCGCTCAAGCTGCGGTAAATAATCCGGACTAGAACGACGACGCCGTTCGTGGGCGACAATAATCTGTAGCCGCTCTTTAGCGGTCGATGCAGTGTTCTTTTTAGTAGAACGGAAATAGTCGAGTAACGACATCAGTTAGCCTCCGAAAATCCGTTTGAATAAACCTTTTTTCTCC
>JAHJNE010000445.1 GCA_018820995.1 Gammaproteobacteria bacterium
AATTTCTCGCAAAAATGGTCGCAAGCGACGCCGTATCCGGGAACGCCGGTATTTGGACTCGCCGGTGCTGCGGTTGGCAACCAGCTGCTGGTCTGCGATGGCGTCAAGTTAGCCTATACCACCGAAAAACGCAGTTATGCGATGGAAAACAGCTGTTACCTTGGCACTATCGATAGCAAATCTGCGCTTAAAATAAATTGGCAGCCGATTGCCCATCATGGTCAGCCAGCTCGCTATCGCCAGGCGGCTGTTGCAATCACACTGAATGATGAACCAATGGTCGCCTTCATTGGTGGTAGTGAAAATCCATATAACTTTAATGGCATTGGCTATAACGGCGCGCCATCCGAGCCAAGTGCCGCGGTTTATGTGTTTGCGCTGAAGCAAAAAAAATGGCTTAAAGCTCAACCAACAACAGCAGTGATGGATTTACGCAGCCTGGTTAGCATCGACGGCGATATTTATAGTGTCGGCGGGATGGTGGCAGGACAAAATGTCACGCCGGAGCTGATTAAACATCAGATTAAACTTCTGCCCGAGTAAAGGCCTTGTTAGAATAAGGGCATTAGTTGGACTCAAACAAAATCAAATTCGAATCACGCTCAAATTACATACAGTGGAAAGGTTATGCGCACCAGTCAGTATTTAGTCTCTACCCTCAAAGAAACACCGGCCGATGCCGAAATTATCAGCCATCAATTGATGTTACGTGCCGGCATGATCCGACGTGAAGCCTCTGGTATGTATACCTGGCTGCCAACCGGGCTGCGGGTGCTTCGTAAAGTGGAAGCCATTGTCCGTGACGAAATGAATAAAGCCGGCGCTTTAGAAGTGCTGATGCCAATGGTACAACCGGCAGAATTATGGCAAGAGTCGGGACGTTGGGAGCAAATGGACGCTGAGTTACTGCGGTTTAAAGACCGTCATCAACGTGATTTTGTGCTGGGTCCAACCCACGAAGAAGTTATTACCGACTTGGTTCGCAAAGAGATCAGCAGCTACAAACAATTGCCGATTAACTTATATCAAATTCAAACCAAATTCCGTGATGAACGCCGGCCACGTTTTGGCGTGATGCGCGCGCGCGAATTTTTGATGAAAGACGCTTATTCCTTTCATTTAAGCCAGGAAAGCTTAGAACAAACCTATCAGGCGATGTATCAGGCGTACAGCAACATATTCACCCGCTTAGGCTTGGATTTCCGGCCAGTATTAGCTGACACCGGCGCCATTGGCGGTGCTGTTTCCCACGAATTCCATGTGCTTGCAGCTTCTGGTGAAGATGCCATCGTGTTCTCTGATGAAAGTGACTACGCTGCCAACATTGAAAAAGCCGATGCGTTGCCACCGGTTGTCGCGCGCCCAGCGGCTTCGGCAGCAGTGAGTGAAATAGCGACGCCTCACGCCAAAACTATCGCTGAAGTATCAGCATTGTTAAACGTCGACGCGACACAGATCGTTAAAACGCTGCTGGTTCATGCGGCCAAAACCGATGACAAAGCGGCACAAGGCTTAGTTGCTTTGGTACTGCGTGGCGACCATGAGCTGAATGAAATCAAAGCAGAAAAACACCCGTTAGTGGCTTCCCCACTGACCTTCGCCAGCGATGCTGAAATTGTCGCCGCTATTGGCGCTAGCGCAGGCTCCATTGGTGCTGTGGGTCTGACTATTCCGGTGTTGGTTGATCATTCTGCCGCCGTGATGGCCAATTTTGTCACTGGCGCGAATAAAGATGGATTCCATCTGTCAGGCGTGAACTTCGACCGTGATATTCAAAACTACCATACTGCGGATTTACGCAACGTGGTTGAAGGCGACCCAAGTCCGTGTGGTAAAGGCAAACTTGTCGTGAAACGCGGTATTGAAGTAGGCCACATCTTCCAATTGGGCGAAAAGTACGCTGCAGCAATGAAAGCGGGTGTATTAAACGAAGATGGCAAACACCAGATCATGACCATGGGTTGTTATGGTGTGGGCGTCTCACGCATTGTCGCCGCAGCCATTGAACAAAACCATGATCAATACGGCATCAGCTGGCCAGATGCGATTGCGCCATTCCAAGTCGCGATTGTGCCAATGAATATGCATAAGTCTGTGCGCATTCAGGAAGCGGCGGAACAACTTTATAAAGAATTGACCGCTGCCGGTTTTGAAGTGTTGTTTGATGATCGCAAAGAGCGTCCGGGCGTGATGTTCGCCGATATGGAATTGGTTGGCGTGCCGCACCATATTATTATTGGTGAGCGTAATCTGGATGAGCGTAATGTCGAATACAAAAACCGCCGTACCGGTGAAAAATCAGTGTTAAGTCTGGACGCAGTGCTGACCGAGCTGCAACAAAAGCTGAAGTAATACTTTAACAACGCCAGCGACCAGCAGGATAAAGAGTTCCTGCTTAAACCCTTCATTGTTCAAGCTGACGCGAAGAGCCCGAAATCAACCCGCTTGAGATCGGGCTTTTTATTAACAACGTAACTGTTGTTGTAGAATCAACCAGAAAGTGAGAAGCATCATGTTGTATTGGAATAGCCAGTCGCTGCCTGAACTCAGCGGCCTGAATTTTCGACAGCGGATGGCGGTGATCCGTCGCGCCAGCGATTTATTGCCGGTGCCAAAAAAATTACTGCTTAATCTATTAAAACTGTTGGTGCTGATCCCGCCATTTATGGCAATAGCGCGATCGTCATCAATCTCAGAAGCGTTACTTTTAGCTTTGTTATTGGTGCTGATTTATCCGCTACTGACTCGCCCGCTGACATTTATCCTGGTCGGGCCGCTGCTATCCAAAGCACGCCAGCAGTTGAATCCACCAGACGCCGAATAAGCGACCAACCTCCCTGAGGTTTCCTGCTCGCTTGTGATACGGACATAAAAAAAGCCGGCTTTATAAGCCGGCTTTTTGATATCACTTGGTCTTCGGATGAAGCGTGACTATTTCACACCATGCATCAGTTTATTGATCAGCGGCGATATCACTAACAGCACAATACCAGCACCTAACAACAGATAAAAACTGAAGCTAAAGCCAGCCAGCGCTGATTCAATGGTCATCCCGGTTTCACCGGAAATCTCACCCGCCAACAGACCTGACAGGTTGTTACCAGTTGCTACTGATAAGAACCAACCGCCCATTGCCAGACCAACGACCCGCGCAGGAGCCAGCTTGGTCACCATTGATAAGCCAATCGGCGACAAGCACAGCTCACCAATCGATTGCAGCACATAACAGGCAAC
>JAHJNE010000446.1 GCA_018820995.1 Gammaproteobacteria bacterium
CCTGCATATCGCTTGAAGTACGACCGACTGTTACTCAAAGCCGGTATGCTCGGTAAGGTCAGTCGTGGGCTTAACACTGCTAGGTTTGCCCGTACGCTGAGTATATTAAATGCCAGCGCCGTGCCGCTGCTCGAGGCGATGCGCATTAGCGCCGATGTGCTTGATAATACTTTTATGCGCCAATCAATCGCTGAAGCGACATTGCGTGTGCGCGAAGGGACGTCGCTGCGTAACGCTTTGGATCAAACCAAGCTGTTCCCGCCGATGATGCTGCATATGATTGCCAGTGGCGAAAAAAGCGGCCAACTTGATGGCATGCTCGAACGTGCTGCCAATACTCAGGATCGTGAATTTGAGACGCTGGTCACGGTTTCATTAAAAGTATTTGAACCTGTCTTGGTCTCGGTGATGGCCGGTATGGTGTTGTTTATTGTGATGGCAATTTTACAGCCAATTCTGGCATTAAATAATTTAGTAGGAGGAGGTTAGTAAGATGCGACAACAACGAGGTTTCACCCTGTTAGAAGTGATGGTGGTGATAGTCATTTTAGGTATTATTGCCAGTATGGTTGTCCCAAATTTGATGGGTAACAAAGAACAGGCTGACCGGCAAAAAGTGGTGGTTGACCTTCAGCAGCTGGAAAATGGTTTGGATTTATACAAACTGAATAACGGTTTTTACCCAACCACAGAACAAGGTTTACAGGCTTTAGTGACACAGGCGACCAGTGAACCGGTGCCACGCTCATTCCCGGAAGGTGGTTTTGTGAAACGCCTGCCAAAAGATCCATGGGGCGGCGAATATCAACTGGCAAGCCCGGGTGAAATGAGCCGGATTGACGTGTTTTCAATGGGCCCAGATCGTACCGCCGGTACCGAAGATGATATCGGTAACTGGAACCTGGACGGCGCCGAGCAACAAAACTAATGAAATACCAACGCCCGACCGCAGGTTTTACTTTAATCGAAGTGATGTTAGTGATCCTGTTGATTGGGCTGTTGGCAACCACGGTGGTGATTAATTTCACCGGTGAGAGCCGTGATAAAAAATTGGCGGCGCAAACAGAAAGGCTGCAGCAGTTGGTGCAGATTGCCTCTGAAACGGCGATGTTAAAACAGCAGGAACTTGGACTGTTCATTAACAACGAAGGTTATCGTTTTATGCTGTTTCAGGATGATAAATGGCATAGCATTCAAGAGCCAAAATCGTTGCGGCCACGCCAGTTTCCTGCCGGTTATAAAATAGAACTCGAGCTCGAAGGGTTGGAGTGGAGTGAAGGGAATTTATTAAGCCAGTTGGAATGGCAGGAAGAAGACGACAGCCTGTTTGAAGAAAACAGTTTTGATCAGCGTGAAGCTGAAAAACTGAAACAGGAAGCCAAAGATGGCACGCCGACCAAGCCAAAGCTACGCACTGGTTTTAGCATTGCGCCCCGTCAGAAAGGGGATCCTAAGCTGCCACAGATTTATTTGTTGTCATCCGGTGAAGTCACCCCATTTTTACTGACAGTGCGGGATGATGTGGAATCGCCGGTTTGGAGTCAGCAACTTAAAGCGGTGTTTAGTATCCCGCTAGAACGGACCGAGGTGAGCCGTGAGCGTTAACCGAGGTTTTCGTCAGGGCTTTACCTTAATTGAGCTGCTGGTTGCAATGGCAATTTTTGCGATTGCGGGCGTCGCTGTGATGCGAGCCACTACCGAACACATTCGGGCGGTCACCCAATTAGAAGAGATGACTATCGTCAGTTTTATTGCTGAAAATCAACTGCAGTTGGCCAGACTTGAAAAAAAATGGCCACCGGAAAAGTCACTGCAAGGTGAAGTCTCGATGGCTAATCGCCGCTGGGTATGGCTGCAGCAAAGCACTGAAACTCCGGATCCAAATTTCCGGCAGCTTAAAGTGAGTGTCAGCCCAGCGGAAGATCCGACCCGAGTGTTGTACAGCTTACAAACATTTGTTGGTAAAACAAATGAATAGCCGTGGTTTTACTTTTATTGAAATGTTACTGGCGTCGGCTATTTTTGCCTTGATTGGCTTAGCGTCAGTGGCAGTTCTCGACAGTGTGACCCGTAGTGACACTGCATCACAACAAGCGATGCAGCGATTGCAACGATTGCAGCAAGCGATGATGATTCTGGACCGTGATTTGTGGCAAATCACCCCAAGACAAATCCGGGTCAGTGGCGAAGCGCCGAATAAAGTCACCTTGGCAGGGGCAGCGAATTGGTTGGAAAGTGACGATGATGGTTTATCTTTCAGCCACGCTGGCTGGACCAATCCCGGGATGATTTTGCCCCGCAGTGAAG
>JAHJNE010000447.1 GCA_018820995.1 Gammaproteobacteria bacterium
GGTGTTAATGGGTTCCATGCACACCGGTCTGGAAGAGGAAAAACAAGGCTTTGCGAAATTGGCAGCCTTCTATGCTGAACGTGCCAAAGGCGGAGTTGGTTTAATCATCACCGGCGGTATCAGCCCTAATTTTCGTGGCAATCTGGTGCCTTTTGGCAGTCAATTGAGCTGGTTCTGGCAAGCGGCCAAACATAAACAAGTGACTGCGGCGGTGCATCAACATGGTGCGCTGATTTGTATGCAATTATTGCATGCTGGCCGTTATGGTTATCATCCATTTAGCGTAGCACCCAGCAAGATTCAATCACCTATCACGCCTTTTAAACCCGCAGAAATGTCAGCACGTCAGGTGCGCAGTACCATTAAAGATTTCGCGAATTCGGCCCGACTGGCGCAAAAAGCCGGTTACGATGGCGTTGAAATTATGGGTTCTGAAGGTTATTTGATAAACCAGTTTATTTGTCAGCGTACCAACCATCGTAAAGATGAATGGGGCGGTAGCTTTGATAATCGCATCCGCTTTGCGTTGGAAACTATTCGAGCGGTACGCGAAGTCTGTGGCAAAAATTTTGTGATCATCTACCGGTTGTCGATGCTCGATCTGGTCGAAGACGGCAACAGTTATGACGAAGTGGTCGCGTTAGCTAAAGCCGTTGCCGAAGCTGGCGCCACCATGATCAACACCGGCATCGGCTGGCATGAAGCTCGCGTCCCGACCATCGGCACTATGGTGCCACGGGCCGCATTTAGTTGGATCACCGGCCGGATTAAACAACAAGTCGCGATCCCTGTTGTTGCGACTAACCGGATCAATGATCCACAAGTTGCTGAAGACATACTGGCGCGTGGAGAAGCGGATTTAGTCTGTATGGCGCGGCCATTTTTAGCCGACGCTGAATTCGTAAATAAAGCGGCTGCCGGTAAAGCAGATGAAATCAATACCTGTATTGCTTGCAATCAGGCTTGTTTGGATCATGTGTTTCAAAATAAACGCGCCAGTTGCCTGGTGAATCCGCGGGCTTGTTATGAAACAGAATTGAATTTCAATGCTGCTGCCAAACCGAAGAAAATTGCGGTCGTGGGCGCCGGACCTGCCGGTATGGCGTTTAGTGTCTATGCGTCGCAACGTGGCCATCAAGTGACGTTGTTTGATAAAGCGGCGGAAATAGGTGGTCAGTTTAACTATGCAAAACAAATTCCTGGCAAAGAAGAGTTCCACCAAACCATCCGCTATTTTGATCGCATGCTCAGCTTGCATGCGGTGAAACGAGAATTGGGAACGCTGCAAAGTGTCGAGAGTCTGGCAAGTGCTGGTTTTGACGAAATTGTCCTTGCCACCGGCATTGTGCCACGTGATTTGGATTTAGCAGGGTTTGAACATCCGAAAGTGCTGAGCTATCTGGATGTGCTGCGTGATCACAAGGCTGTTGGTGAAAAAGTGGCCATCATTGGTGCTGGCGGGATCGGTTTTGATGTCGCGGAATATTTGACTGAGCCTCACTCGTTAACTTTGCAACCTGATGCCTGGCTAAAAGATTGGGGCATTGATAAAGATTACCAAAGCCGCGGTGCTTTGCTACCCGACCAGGTATCGCCAGTTCCACCACGCAAGATATTTTTGCTTCAACGTAAAAACAGTAAAGTTGGCGCCGGACTTGGCAAAACCACTGGCTGGATCCATCGCGCTGCGTTGAAGAAAAAAGGCGTTGATATGCTATCCGGCGCGCAATACCTGCGGATTGACGACGAAGGTTTATGGGTTGAATTTCAGGGGCAACAACGTTGTCTGGACGTCGACAATGTGGTGATTTGTGCCGGACAAGAGCCACAACGCGAATTACAACAAGGTTTAATCGACCGTGGGTGCAGCGTGCATTTGATTGGTGGTGCCGATGTTGCTGCCGAACTCGATGCCAAACGAGCCATTCGCCAGGGGGCAGAATTGGCGGCACGTATTTGATCGAGGCGTTGTTTTCTTTCACTTCGGCGCTCAATTCTATGAGCGCCCGATTTTCTGTAGATTTTTCTAAAAATCGCTAATTTTGCTTGCCATAAGTGCATTATTGGCGGTATTACAATCATGACAGTTTGATGTTGTGCCGTGCTGGTGCAAATATTTCAATCTGCACCAAGATGGCGCAGATTGTCATACACTTGCCATACCCACGACATACATTAGGCTGCACACCGCGCAGTTATTTCCACGAGTACAAGGATTTATCGGTGTTATTTCAATCATGGTATCGGCTTTGCTATACCTTATTGGCAATACCTATTTACTCAAAGTATTTGAAGTCGTGACGTCGAATGAGTAAGAGCCTTTGCGCATAGTCGAGGACAGGCGCGCTATGTGTGGATGGTGATCAAACTCAAACTTCCAAGCTCCGCTTTTTGTACGATGGGGATAAAACTGACTGGTTAACATCGCAAACAATTGACCCGTCACCGTAATCAGTAACAGGGAGTCTTAGATGTCAGGTGTATTAACAATGATTTTGGCCGGGGGTGAAGGCACCAGACTGGCTCCATTAACCGGGATCCGCGCCAAGCCTGCAGTGCCATTTGGCGGCAATTACCGGATTATCGACTTTGTTTTGAATAACTTCGTCAATTCAGATTTACTGCAGATTTTTGTCATTACCCAATTTAAATCGCATTCATTGATGAAACATTTAAGCCGGGCTTGGCGGGTGACCGGCTTAACCAACCGTTTCATTGACCCAATTCCAGCGCAAATGCAAACCGGCAAACATTGGTATCTGGGGACCGCCGATGCAGTGTATCAAAACCTGCACCTCATTCATGGCCTTGATCCGGAACATGTCTGTGTGTTTGGTGGCGACCATATTTACAAAATGGACGTGCGGCAGATGCTGGATTTTCATCGTCATCACAACGCCAAATTAACCGTTGCTGCTATTCCGGTGCCGATTTCGCAGGCGCATGAATTTGGTGTCATTGAAGTGGATGCTAACGGTAAAATGATTGGCTTTGAAGAGAAACCAAAATCCAATCCAAAAACCATTCCGGGCAAACCAGGTTTTGTACTGGCATCGATGGGCAACTATATTTTCGAAGCCAAGTGTTTGGTTGATGTCCTGGAAGAAGATGCCAAAGTCGCAGATTCTAAACATGATTTCGGTCACAATATTATTCCAAAGTTGTTTCCGCAAGGCGATGTCTATGTTTATGACTTTTCGACCAATATTATTCGTGGCGAAAAAGAAGAAGCCTGGGGCTACTGGCGTGACGTGGGGACTATCGATTCGTATTATGAAGCGAATATGGATCTGATTTCAGTCGTGCCGCCCATCGATTTATATAATAAATACTGGCCACTTCGTGGTTATACCCCTCCGGTGCCACCGGCGAAATTTGTGCACGATGAAGCCAATCGTACCGGCCAGGCAATTAGTTCGATGGTTGCAGCAGGTTGTATTGTCAGTGGATCCATCGTTTATCACTCGATTTTAGGTTATAACGTGCACGTGCATAGCCACGGTTATATTGAAAAAAGTGTGTTGATGGGGAATAACGACATTGGCCGTGGTTGCCGTATTCGCCGTGCAATTATTGATAAAGATGTAAAAATCGCGCCAGGCACCATTATTGGTGAAGATCCGGTGCATGATAAAGAACGCTTTCATGTGTCGCCTGATGGTGTCGTCGTGATCCCAAAGGGCGCAATGGTCGGCTTTGATTAAGCCATATGCGTTGCTGGTGAATAAGGTTTGACATGCAAATAGTGTTTTTATGTAGTGAATACGAAGGTTTGTTAAAAACCGGTGGTTTGGCTGATGCAACCCGAGGCTTGGCGCAGGCATTGCGCCAACAAGGGCATCAGTTGACGATAGTGCTGCCACGTTACGGCGCTTTATATGAGTTACCCGTGCAACAGCAGTGGCAATCGGTTTATGTAGAAATGAATGGTCAACAACTAGGTGCCGCGGTGCGGCATTTGGTCCAAGACGATATTCAAATCACCTTGATTGAACATCACGACTTTTTCAACCGGCCGCGGCCTTATGATGATGGAGAGCATGCTTATCCGGATAACGCGTTACGTTTTGCGTTTTTCTGTAAAGCGGCTCTTGCTTATTTGGCACAACTACCCGCAAGTGAAAGTCCTGCCATTATTCATGGTCACGACTGGCAGTCAGCCTTAGGTTCAGTGTATTTAAAACAACTGCAACAGCTGGGCAAACTTCAGAGTAGCCGCTTTGTATTGAGTATTCACAATGCGGCTTATCAGCAAGGGCTTGGCTGGCATGATTTGCCATTACTTGATCTTTGCAGGGACGATATACCGCAACAAGCGCCATTATCGATGCTCAGTATCGGCGTGTTGAACGCCAGTCAATTGAATACTGTCAGTGAAGGCTACCGGGAAGAGTTGCTTTCAGAGCCCGCTGCGAATGGTTTAAGTCAACTTTACCAGACACGGCAAGCTGATTTTACCGGCATTTTAAATGGCTGTGATTATAGTCGTTGGGATCCGGCAACCGATCACTCTTTGGTTGCTAACTACAGTGCTGCCGATTTAAGTGGCAAAGCGTTATGTAAGGCTCAACTGTTACGTCAGGTTGGGCTCGCAGATAGCAAAATGCCGCTTTTTGTAGCGGTCAGTCGCGTCACCGGACAAAAGGGCTTTAGCTTCCTTATCCCGGCCTTAGCGCAGTGGCTTGTGCACAGCAGTTCGCTGGTGGTGATGATGGGCACCGGCGAACAGCAGTTTATTCAGCCCCTAAAAGCGTTACAGCAACAATTCCCCAGCAAGTTTCGGTTTATCGAAGGGTTTGATGACGATTTTTCGCATCAGTTAGAAGCGGCAGGTGATTTTTTCCTGATGCCCAGTTTATTTGAACCTTGTGGCCTGAATCAGATTTACAGTTTGCGCTACGGGACATTGCCAATAGTCCGTGCTACTGGTGGTCTGAAAGACACCGTGGTTGGACTTGGTAAACGCGGCGCCACCGGTGTTTCTTTTGAACAGCCTACAGCAGAAGATTTAATGGTGGCGTTGCAACAAGCGGAGTCATTGTTTAACGACGCCCGTAAATATAAAACGATACAACAGCGGGCAATGAACCAATATTTTGGTTGGGATCAGGCCGCAGTAAAGTATCAACGCATGTATCTGCGTGCTTTCAATTCTTAACTACCCTCAGGCGCAGCGCTATAAGCTGCGCCTCTTTTCCAGGTTATCCACTATATTGTTTCATTGATGAATCGTGCCAGCACATGAGGATGATTAGCCGATAGCATTTGTACTCGGCGGACTGTGAGCGTTAAAAATTAACAGGTCCTGTTCCAGTGCGGTGGCTTGGGAATATTTCTAGCATCTGTCCGGTCTAGTATGCGGAATGAACTTATTTTGGAAAACCATCAATGACTATACGCGACGTATATCAACAGATTTTCGTCAGAGCATGTTGCCAATCTGAATTTTTGTTGTTGTTTTTAGTGCGACTGGTACTGGCGCCGGTGATGTCTGTCGCTGGCTACAGTAAGTTAGGATTCAGCAACCCAGATCTGAGTGGGATCAGTCGGTGGTTGGCAGACCCGGCCGTCAGCAGCTGGTTTGGCAATAGCGATTGGGGACTCGGTTTACCCGCTCCGGTATTTTTAGCAAGTTTGGTGGGCTATCTGGAGTTTTTAGGCGGTTTTGCGCTGCTGTTGGGGTTTGCAACTCGATTGTTTGCACTGCCATTAATGGCAACGATGATAGTGGCTATAGCGACAGTGCATTTTTCTCAAGGCTGGTTTGCGATTGCGCCATCGGACGCTGCCACAAATGCCGCTTTGTTTTTTAGCTGGTTTGGTGTGCCAGGTGCACAAGAAAGTCTGCAGCAAAGTGGGGAAGTTGCCGAGCGGTTAAGTCGGATCAGGGCATTGCTGTCTGAGCAGCCAGACAGCGAATGGTTGACGGAAAAAGGGTCGGTGCTGATCCTCAACAATGGTGCTGAATTTGCCGGCATTTATCTGTTGATGTTGTGGCAGTTGGTTGTTCGGGGCGGGGGACGTTATCTGAGTGTTGATTACTGGATCAGCAAACGCTTTGCTCAATGATGAAAACTGTTGTCGTGTTTTGACTTTATTTGCTAGCCTTACATGGAATTTTCCCCA
>JAHJNE010000047.1 GCA_018820995.1 Gammaproteobacteria bacterium
ATGGGCATGCCTGTGCCACCGGAAATGACGGGCAAATTGTTGTTCAAACTGCAATGAATGATACCGGTACAAGCTTGTTAAAAAGAGCTGTTACAAGCGCAGTGAATACCCATCATGGTTAAATCACTGCGCGTCATCCTATCGTCCATGCTGATTGCGGTGGTACTTTTGAGTACCACTTATGACGTTCAAGCTCAGCAGAGCACGGCCAGTGCCCGCAAAGAGCTGGCAAAGTTGCAACAAGAAATTCAGCTGACGGAACGGCAACGACGCGATCAAAGACAGGCACTGAAAAGGGCTGAAGCACAACTCAAATTGGCTGACGCTGATTTAGCACAAGCCGCCGATGCTGTCGTGCAGCAACAAACCAAACTAACTGAATTACAGCAGCAACAAGCTGAGTTAGACGCTAAAGCAAAGCAGCTGGAACTACAACGTAAACAGCAAGAAACATTGCTGGCCGCGCAAGTGAAAGCAGCTTATCAAGTCGGTGGTCACGACTACACACAACTACTTCTCAATCAACAAGATGCCGTAAAACTTGAGCGTACTTTAACCTATTATCAGTACTTTAATAATGCCCGAATGAAGCAGTTGTTGGCGTTAAAGGCGACCGTCGCTGAACTTGAAGCTTTAACCGAAAAAACCGCAACAAATCGGTTAGAACAGCAACAACGTCTGTCGCAATTGACATCGCAGCAACAAGAGCTGGCCGACGCCAGACAGAGTCAACAACAGTCGGTGAAAGAGCTGCAAACCTTACTCAGCAATCATCAACAACAGCTTGAATATTTGAAGACAAACGAAAAAAGTCTGCAGGAAACACTGGCGAAACTAAAAGCTGCCGCAGCCAACCGCCGATTGGCCAGTTCCACTGGCAAAGCAGGTAGTTTGCCATGGCCAGTGCAAGGCAGCATCTTGCAACAGTTTGGCACCAGACACGGCGGCGGAATGACGGCGAGTGGCCTGATTATTGAAGCAAAGGCCGGTACTGCAGTAAAAGCCGTTGCCAACGGTCAGGTCATATATGCCGACTGGCTTAAAGGTTATGGCTGGGTTACGGTTGTTGATCATGGCAATGGTTTAATGAGTTTGTATGGCCATAATCAGACATTATTAAAAACGCCCGGTGAAATCGTGCGCAGCGGCGATCCAGTTGCGCTCGTAGGCCAAAGTGGTGGACAAAATCAGCCCGGTCTCTATTTTGAAATTCGTCAAAAAGGCGCGGCGGTGGACCCGCTTCGCTGGTTGCGACGGCCATAGTCAGGCATAATGTTCACAATTTCTCGTGCCATTTTATGGCCTCATGCAGCAATCAGGCAGTGAAGTAAATACCTTGTATATTCTAAGATTCTTGATGTTATATGCGGCCTTAACTGCAGCTGTGAACGCCCAAACATTGCCAGCAAAAGTGGCGATTATTATCGATGATATTGGCTATCAAAAAGCAGATCCGATGTTAATCCAACTGCCCTATGCACTCACTTTTGCGGTAATGCCGTTTGGTCCCCATAGTCAGACAATGGCCGAACTCGCCGCCCATCAGCAAAAAGAAGTGATGCTGCATATGCCGATGGAAGCGCTGGCACAAAACCACCTGCTTGGCAAAGGGGCATTACGTCGGCAGATGACGAAAGCGCAGGTGCAACATGCTTTGCATCAGGCGCTGGCTCAAGTCCCGCAAGCCATTGGCGTCAATAACCATATGGGTAGCCTCTATACCAGTTTGCCGGAGCAGATGGACTGGACTATGCAGGTGATAGCCGAACGTGGTTTGTACTTCATTGATAGTAAAACAACTGCACGAAGTGCCGTGCAACGAGCGACTGAAGCGCATCAGATTAAAAGCCGCAGCCGTGATATCTTCTTAGACAACGACAAATCAGACGCTGCGCTAAATAAACAATTTAATCAATTGATGAAACTGGCAAAGCAGCATGGCAGCGCCATCGCTATCGGTCATCCTTACCCAGAAACTTATCGCTATTTACGGCGAAACCTGGATCGATTGGCGGCGGCAGGTATTGAATTGGTGCCGGCATCTCAGCTGTTAAATACACCGCCAACGTCGCTTACCGTCCAAGTCACGACGAATACAAAACCGACACAGCCGAGGCGTGCAGCGAATGAAACGGATTGGACCGCGAAGGCTCGTAGTGATGGGAAAAAAATCATCAAATTGTCACCATTGCCTGAAAAAACGTCACCAGCTGGGGAAGCGGGTTCCGGCTCTGTCAGTCTGGTTCACACAGCAAAAAATAAACATCCACTCAAAGCCGGTCCTGACATCTTGTATGCAGCCGGAGCGATGATCGAACCTTTGCAATGGCACCCGCCTTATCGTGCTGATTTACCGGGTTTTATGGTCCCTGCAAC
>JAHJNE010000448.1 GCA_018820995.1 Gammaproteobacteria bacterium
GGCATGGAAGTGACTCAGTTCACTTATTTCCAGCAAGTCGGTGGATTGGAGTGTCGCCCGGTTACCGGTGAAATTACCTACGGTTTAGAGCGTCTGGCGATGTACATCCAAGGCGTTGACAGTATTTACGATTTGGTGTGGGCAGACGGCCCGTTAGGTCGTGTGACTTACGGTGATGTCTTCCATCAGAATGAAGTTGAGCAATCGACTTATAACTTTGAATACGCCGACGTGCCCGCGTTGTTTGCGGCTTTTGACCAGCATGAAGCGGAAAGTCATAAACTGATTGAGCTTGGTCTCCCATTACCAGCCTATGAGAAAGTGATGAAAGCATCGCACGCATTTAATATGTTAGATGCACGCCATGCTATTTCTGTCACCGAGCGGCAACGCTACATTCTACGGGTTCGGACATTAGCAAAAGCATGTGCAGAAGCTTATTACGCTGCACGCGAAAAGCTCGGCTTCCCATTATGCCGCACTCAAACTGATGCGAACGAGGTCTGAAATGGTACAAGATTTTATTGTTGAAATTGGTACCGAAGAGTTACCTCCAAAGTCCCTGCAAACCTTGGCGACGTCATTTCAGCAAAATATTGTGGATGAACTCCACAAGTTAGGTTTGCAGTTTACGGACAGTCAGTGGTACGCGGCGCCACGCCGTTTAGCGGTGCGTATTAACCAGCTCGCAGCACAACAAGCAGATAAAGTTGTTGAAAAGCGTGGCCCAGCTATCGCCGGCGCTTTTGACGCTGCCGGAGCACCAACTAAAGCGGCGCAAGCCTGGGCAAATGCCAATGGCATTAGCGTCGAGCAAGCTGAGCGTTTAGAAACCGACAAGGGTGCTTGGCTTATTCATCGGGCTAAAGTCAACGGAAGCGCCACTGTGGGTCTGTTGCCAGACGTAATTAATACAGCTCTGGCAAAGTTACCGATTGCCAAGCCGATGCGTTGGGGCAATTCAACCGCTGAATTTATTCGCCCGGTGCACACCGTAGTGATGTTATATGGCAATGATGTTGTGCCAGCGACCGTGCTTGGGAAAACTTCGGGGCGTCAGACTCACGGTCATCGCTTTCATGCGCCGGGGCTTGTCGATATCGCGAATGCCGATGCCTATCTTCCAACGCTAGAACAAGCTTATGTCGTGGCTGATTACGCCAAGCGCCGCACTTTTATTGCTTCCGAAGTTGCGATTACTGCAGCGTCACTAAATGGTGTGGTTGCGACCGATGAAGCTTTACTGGATGAAGTGACTTCATTGGTGGAGTGGCCGGTTGTGTTGGTGGGCTCTTTTGAAGAGCGCTTCCTGGAAGTCCCGGCAGAGCCGCTGATTTCAACCATGAAAGACAATCAAAAATACTTCCCGTTGCTTGATAACAATGGCAAGTTGCTGAATAAATTTATCTTTGTCGCCAATATCAGCAGCAAAGATCCAAACCAGATTATCTCCGGTAACGAAAAAGTAGTACGGCCACGCTTAACCGATGCGCAGTTCTTTTTTAGCGTAGATAAAAAGACCAAGCTTGCTGATCGTCTGGAAAGTTTGGGTACTGTCTTGTTCCAGCAAAAACTGGGTACTTTGCGCGAAAAATCAGAGCGTATAGCGAAACTTTCAGGTTATATCGCTGGAAAAATTGGTGCGAATGTCGACCATGCAACGCGAGCGGGTTTGTTGTCTAAAACCGATTTGATGAGCAATATGGTTGGTGAGTTCCCGGAAACTCAGGGCATCATGGGCATGCATTACGCACGCATTGATGGTGAGGCCGAAGCGGTCGCTGTGGCTTTAAATGAGCAATATAAACCTCGTTTTTCTGGCGACAGCTTACCGGAACAGTTGGAAAGTTGTGCGGTAGCAATTGCCGACAAGCTTGACTCACTGGTCGGCATTTTTGGGATTGGTCAGGCACCAAAAGGTGATAAAGACCCGTTTGCGCTTCGTCGCGCCGCCATCGGCGCACTGCGGATCATGGTAGAAAAACAACTGCCGCTGGATTTATTGGACGTCATCGCTTTTTCGCAATCGACTTTTGATGACAAGCTGACACAAGCAACTGTTGCTGATGAAGTGCTGGAGTTTATGCTAGGACGCTTCCGTGCTTGGTATGAAGGCGAAGGCTATGCGGTGGATGTTATTCAAGCTGTGCTTGCTCGTCGTCCAACGAACCCTGCCGATTTTGACCGACGTGTAAAAGCCGTCGCTGAATTCCGCAAGCTGGAAGCCGCTACAGCACTAGCTGCTGCCAATAAACGGGTTGCGAATATTCTGGCGAAAGTGGAGGGCGAGTTACCTTCTTCAATCAATCCGGCCTTATTACAGGCTGGCGCCGAACAATCGCTGGCGCAGGCACTGTTAAGCCAACAGGGGGCTTCATCCGCATCCGTTGCGGCTGGTGACTACAATGCCAACTTAACGGAGCTAGCAGGGCTACGTGCAGTGATTGATCAGTTCTTTGATGAAGTGATGGTCAACGTAGATGATCAGGCAGTGCGCAACAACCGCTTGGCGCTGCTGAATCAACTTCGACAAGCGTTCTTGCAAGTCGCCGATATTTCTCTATTACAGTAAAGTTGCTGTCTTAAGGTCTGCACCGATCATAAAGCGTTGGTGCAGACTTTTTTATTTAGGGTGAAAACTCCAACCCTGTCGGTATTCAATTATCGTTGTAATGTCCCTTTTGCAAACAGCTTCTGTGCAACCGACCAGCATTGGAATTAAGCAGCATCAAATTTTGCACAAGTTGCTCAGTGTAATTTGTCAGTTTACTTGATTGCGGCCATTCGATTTTGAAAGGTACAAACGTTGATCCGCGAGTTTGATCGTCTGCAAAAATTCAATGTCGTTTTGTGCCATAGCGACGCCAAAACTGCAGGTGATGACTAAATCAGGATGATCCGTCAGCAGTCTGCGCTGTGCGATGCCGGCTCTAATTTTATCCGCAACCCGCATTGCATCTTTAAGACTAGTTTTTGGTAATAATAATAAAAACTCTTCCCCGCCATATCGACAGGCAATGTCCTCTGTTCGCAGCTTTTGTCGGAAAAGCATCGCAATTTGCTGTAAGACCAAATCACCTTGATCGTGGCCAAAACTATCATTGATGTGCTTAAAATGGTCTAAATCAGCAATGATAACTGCCAGGGGGAAAAAATGTTCTGGTTGCAGTGCAAAATGTTGTGGTAAGACTTCATCAACAAAACGGCGGTTAGCGAGGTGGGTCAGTGCATCGGTATTGGCTTGTGTTTCTTTGCTACGTTGCAACAATTCCATCGCATTGTGGCTGCGTTCACGAAAATGTTCATTGATCCAGCCGACTGCAATCACAGTTGCCATAGATGCCAGAAATCTGGATATTTCTGCATCTTTATATTGGGCGACCAGTAGGTGTGGCTGATATAGCATCACACCCAAAATAAGCATGAGCAAGCCATTAATTTGCAGACCAACTTTAGAGCCGAGTAACCCAAAAATAATGGCAGGAAATGGAAACACCCAATACAAGGCGGTATTTTCATAACCACCCTGATACACCAGGCCCAAAACAAAAAGTCCAACTAACCCTGTTTCTATGATGCATGCTTTATCGAGATCATTGCTGGCATGAAACCATGCAATATTGGCTAGAAAAGCAAATGAGCAACCAAACAAGATAGCTTGCAGCAGATAATCTTCACTGAACAGGTGCTTGAAACCAAGCAAAAGCATTATAAGTGATGTGATATAACTGACGAACAAAAGAATATAGCGGCGGCGAACTGAATCAATAGAGGCAGCTTTGCTAGAAACTGGTTTGAGCATTACCAAAGCTGGCTTTCCTGAAGCGAGGTGTACTATCGATTTTGCAATCAGAGTGTTGAAATAACAAGCTTATCCAGCGTTTTTTTTCAGCAGATATCGGTAGGGTAAACTAGTGGTGTCACTGATGATGAGTTCATGATCCATAAAACGGCAGAATGCGGGTATATCACGAGTCGTGGCCGGGTCGTCGGCAACAATCAATAGTGTTTCACCCGCTTGCATCTTACGAATTGTCAGTCGTACCATCATTACAGGTTCTGGACAACGAAGACCGATTGCGTCGAGTTGTTGATCGGCTAAATCAAATAAATGCAACATCAAAGGGTTCCAGTTTGATAAACAGGCGACATATGGTATCGGCTCTGTTTACAGATTTCAAAAAATTGTCCTGGTGATATTGCCACTATCCATGAAGCTATAGAGGCAATATCAGAAGTGTTAGATGAAAATCGCGCTAACCTGAAACAATCGCTCTACTTCACCAATAAACTTTTTGTCGACCAGGAATAAAATGACGTGGTCATCCGTTTCTATCATGGTCGAGTCGTGGGCAATCATCACTTCATCCCCACGGACAATAGCGCCAATGGTGCAACCTGGAGGCAGTTTAATTTTTCCAATGGGCATACCGACGACTTTTGATGTGGTTTTGTCACCATGGGCAATGGCTTCAATGGCTTCCGCTGCACCACGGCGTAATGAGTAAACGTTGACTATATCGCCGCGGCGAACGTGAGTTAACAGCGCTGAAATAGTGGCTTGTTGCGGCGAGACTGCAATGTCTACTTCGCCGCCTTGTAGCAGATCAACATAGGCACCACGTTTGATGAGCACCATGGTTTTTTGCGCGCCCATTCGTTTGGCGAGCATCGCAGACATAATATTGGCTTCATCGTCATTGGTGACCGCTAAAAAGACGTCGACCTGATCGATATTTTCTTCCTGCAATAATTCAGGATCGGATGCATCACCAGCATAAACGACGGTACTTTCCAGAGCACTGGATAAAAATTCCGCTCGTTCTTTGCTGCGTTCAATGAGTTTAACGCTGTGGGTTTTTTCCAACGCTTTGGCCAGACCAAAACCAACGTTACCGCCGCCAGCAATCATAATGCGGCGATAGCTGGATTCGAGCTTTTGCAGTTCACTCATCACAGCGCGAATGTGTTTAGTCGCCGCGACAAAGAACACTTCATCGTCTGCTTCAATAATTGTGGTGCCAATCGGCTTGATAGCATGACCACGGCGATAAATTGCAGCAACCCGTGCATCAATATGCGGCATATGTTCACGTAAAGTAGACAATGCGTGGCCAACCAACAAACCACCATAATAGGCTTTCACCGCAACAAGGCTGACAAGACCACCTGCAAATTCAACGACTTGCAATGCGCCGGGGTAGTCAATGAGCCGGCGAATATAGTCAGTAACCAGCGTTTCCGGAGCAATAAAGTGGTCGACCGGCATATCATCTTTGTTGAACAGCTGGTCGCGGTACTTGATGTATTGATTAGTACGGATACGGGCGACTTTGGTTGGCGTATTAAAAATACTGTAGGCTACCTGGCAGGCGACAATATTGACTTCGTCGCTATTGGTCACTGCAATAATCATATCTGCATCTTCAGCGCCGGCTTTTTTCAGAATGTCCGGGTGGGCACTATGGCCATGCACCACCTGCAAATCGAGTTTGTCCTGAAGTGCACGTAATTTGTCGGCGTTGATATCGACGACAGTAATGTCGTTTTCTTCACCGACCAGGTTCTCTGCCAAAGTAGCACCGACCTGACCAGCACCTAAGATAATGATTTTCATCCGTTCGCCTTTTTTTGCAGCTTGGCATAAAAGAAACCGTCTGCGCTTTGTTCACCGGGTAGAATTTGCCATTGGCTGTCGTTCATGCCAAGACCAAGCCCTACCGGGACTGCATCCTGATGATGCGCTAAAAACTGTTCGATTTGTTGCTGATTTTCTTGCGGTAATACACTACATGTGGCGTACAGTAAAGTGCCACCAGGTTTTAGCAATGGCCAGATTTGAATCAGAATTTGTTGTTGTAATGTGGCAAGCGCTGGAATATCTGCTGCTTTTCTCAGCCAGCGGATATCTGGATGACGCCGGATGACGCCCGTTGCTGAACAAGGGACATCAAGCAGGATCCGGTCATAAAGTTCACCGTCCCACCACTGTTTTGGTGTCGCAGCATCACCTGCCTGCACATCAGCCTGATGGCCTAACCGTTGTAAGTTTTCGCGAACACGGATTAAACGTTGTGGATCTTTATCTAATGCCAACACTTGGGCATTAGGGGAAAGTTCCAGTAAATGTCCTGTTTTGCCACCGGGTGCACAACAGGCATCCAGCACGCGGTCAGTATCTTCTGGTGCTAAGAGCAAAGCTGCATATTGCGCCGCTACATCCTGCACGGCAAACCAGCCTTCTTGATAGCCCGGCAATACAGTGACATCAATCGCCTGCTCTAACAAAATGGCTTGCGGCATCAGCGGTTGCGGCTGACTAAAGGTAATGCCAGCATCAGTTAACGCCAGACAAAACTGTGCAATGCTACATTGCTGGATATTCACCCGAAGCCATAGTGGGGCTTTTTGCTGATTGGCTTCAATGACCGCTTGCCACTGCTCGGGATACGCAGTTTGTAAAGATTTTACCAGCCACGAAGGGTGATTGGTTTGAACAGAGAGTGGCGCCTGGCTGACATCAAATAGTTCCGGTTTACGCTGTACCGAGCGTAATACGCCATTAATTAATTTTGTCATCGACTCGCCTTTTAAGGCGCGCGCCGCTTCTACCGTCTCGCCGACGGCCGCGTGATCGGGAATGCGTAGAAATTTCAGCTGATAAATACCGACGTAAATCAAAAACTGCAGTGGTCGCAGTTGTTTGATTAATGGCTTCGCCATCAATTGCTGGCAAACAAAATCGAGCTGGGGTAAGTAGCGCAAGACACCAAAACAGATTTCCTGCAACAAGGCCTTGTCAGCTGGCAGTGAAAATTGAAACTGTGCTTTAGGCAGCACATCAGAGAGTGATTTACCTTGATCAACGACCTGATAACAACAGGTCGCTGCAACCGCTCGTAAATTCGCGGTCATTTTGGTGCTCCAACAAGTTGGCCCAGTGGAAACCAGTCAGCTCGGCCATTAATAAAATCAGTCACAGCCATGGCTTTTTTGCCTGGTGGTTGCAGTTGCTGCAATACCAATACACCTTCGGCTGTTGCAATGGCGATGCCTTTTTTGTCGACACTGAGCACAGTGCCTGGTGCTGCATGTGAATGTTCAGCCGTAACATTGGCTTGCCAGATTTTTAATTGCTGCGGACCCAATTGTAGGTAGCTCACTGGCCAGGGGTTAAACGCTCGTATTTCACGTTCTAACGCCACTGCTGGTTTATTAAAATCGAGCAAAGCCTCTTCTTTACTGAGTTTTTCAGCGTAATTGGCCAATGCATCATCTTGTACTACCGCATGTTGTTGCAGTTCCGGCAGATTAAGAAGTGCTTGTAATAAGGCTTTAGGGCCAATTTCGGCTAGTTTGTCGTACAGGGTGGCAGAAGTATCGTATGCCGTAATAGGCAAACTTACTTTGTTCAACATTGCGCCTGTGTCCAAACCCTCATCCATTTGCATAATAGTGACGCCGGTTTCGTTGTCACCTGCCCACAATGCTCGTTGAATTGGGGCTGCACCGCGCCAGCGTGGCAATAATGAACCATGGACGTTAATACAACCCAGAGTAGGCGTTTGCAGCACGACCGCTGGCAGGATTAAACCATAAGCGACAACCACCATTAAATCGGCGTTCAGCTCAGCAAGCTCAGCTTGAGCCTTCGCTTTTTTCAAAGATTTTGGCTGATAGACCGGGATTTGATGCGCCAATGCCAATTGCTTAACCGGGCTAGCCTGCAGCTGCTGACCACGACCTGCAGGCCGATCTGGTTGACTATAGACAGCGATAACCTGATGTTCTGAATCAAGTAATGCCTGCAAATGGCGGGCGGCAAAGTCCGGCGTGCCGGCAAAAATAATACGTAGTGGAGTCACTTCAAATCCTGTGGTGGCTTAACGCGCCGCGTTGCGGGCTTCTTTTTCTAATTTCTTTTTGATCCGATCACGTTTAAGTGGCGACAGATAATCGATAAACAATTTACCAACCAAATGATCTAACTCATGCTGTAAACAGATGGCCAATAAACCTTCGGCGTTAAGTTCGAACCATTCACCTTCTGTATTCTGCGCTTTCACCGTCACTTCGGCCGCGCGTTCAACGTTGGCGTAACTTTGCGGTACTGATAAGCAACCTTCTTCATAAGTGGTGTCACCACTTTTGCTGACAATTTCAGGATTGATGAAAACTTGTGGTTGATCACGGTTTTCTGAGATATCGATGACCACAACGCGTTGATGCACATTGACTTGTGTCGCTGCGAGACCTATACCATTTTCATCGTACATAGTGTCGAGCATATCAGCGACCAACTGACGGGTATCAGCGGTAATTTCTGCGACCGGTTTTGCCATCGTACGAAGGCGATCATCTGGGTAATGCAATACTGTTAAGACTGTCATGGGACCTGCAAAATTATACGTTGTTTAACTATCTATGATATGGTCTAATTTTAGCCATTAATCAGCTGTATTAACAGCTTAGTCTGCATTAATTACCACAAGTTCGGGCTCAAGGAAGCTGGCATGCTTAAAATAATAACGACCTCACTAGCCGCACTGCTGCTTTGTTATACAAGTTTTGTCGCCGCACAGGAATTGACGTTAAAACCGGATGCTCCGAAAAGCTATACAGTAAAAGAAGGCGATACATTATGGGATATTTCCGGAATGTATTTGGCACAACCTTGGTTGTGGCCACAATTATGGAAATTAAACCCACAAGTTGATAACCCTCATTTAATCTACCCAGGCGATGTTTTAAGTTTAAGTTATGATGCAAATGGTAATCCAGTATTGGCAATTAATAGCGACGATGCCGTAATAACTGTTTCTCCAAATACAGAAACTTCGGTTTCTGATGCTGAAGTGGTCTCAATCAGCGGCCCTTCTGGCATCAAAAAATTATCTCCCCAAATCCGTAAAACCATTAAATCAAGCAAAGCAGTAACGACTTTACCGCTGAAAATGATCCGGCCATTTCTGACCTATGAGCAAGCGCTGACAGACGCTGAAATTGCAGCTTTGCCCTACGTACTTGGAGCAAACGAAGAATGGAAAAATACGGTCACTGAACAGATTTTGTATGTTAAAGGTGAGCTTGAATTAGGGGCAAGTTACGGGATCTATCGCAAAGGCAAAGCCTACACCGATCCTATTACTAAAGAATTCTTAGGGTTTGAGACCATTCTCGTCGCGACTGGAAAAGTTTTTCGGCCAGGTAGCGTTGAAAATAAAATACCTTCGTCAATTCAGGTTATTGATGTGAAACAAGAAATAAAGCAGGGTGATCGCCTCATCCCTTCATCGAATGGTCAATCATTGCCGGCGTTTTTTGTAATGACCAAGCCGGAAAAAGTGATTGATGGCTTGATCATTGATACCACTTCAGATTTACGCGAGTTTTCTAAGTGGGACATTGTAGTGCTTAATAAGGGC
Organism: Gammaproteobacteria bacterium; assembly: GCA_018820995.1. Lineage (GTDB taxonomy): Bacteria > Pseudomonadota > Gammaproteobacteria > Enterobacterales > Alteromonadaceae > Pararheinheimera. The sequence goes on from JAHJNE010000448.1 coordinate 9,426, forward strand.
TTTTTTGAAGAAGTTAAAGCCGGACATATGTTTTCAATTTACCGCAAATCTCCTTCAGTAGTTGATACCAAGCGTGGACCAGTTTATCTGAGCGACGCGAGTAAGTATGAAAAACTCACCGGAGGTACTGAAGGTGAGATTTTGGAAATGCCTCGGGAAAAAGTAGGTCAGCTGATGGTATTTAAAGTGGCTGATCGCGTTAGTTTTGCCATTATTACTTCGACCACAAAACCTATTCGTGTTGGCGATTTGATCGGAGAAATTTAACTTACAGCGAAGCCTAAAGGGGGCGATCATGGATGATCTCCACTACTGGCTGGCACTTGCGTCGGTACCCGGTATGGATTTACGGCGGTATCAACGGATTTGTCAGTCTATTCCACTGCAGCAATTTTTTTCGTTATCTGCATTCCAATTACAACAACATGGCTTGACCGAATATCAAAGCCACTTGTTGGTTTCACCAAATCATCGTTTAGTTGATTCTGCTAAGTGTTGGTTGGAGCGAGCTCCAAACCGATACTTTGTTCGTTGTATCGACGATAGCTACCCTGATTTATTGCGTCAAATTAAGCAGCCGCCATTGGCCTTGTTTGTGGAAGGAGATGTGCAGCTATTGTCACAGCCGCAGCTAGCCATTGTTGGCAGCCGGCAACCGACGGCGACCGGTAAACAAATTGCATTTCAATTTGCGGCCGACTTGTCTCGACAGGGGCTGACGATCACGAGTGGTCTGGCGCGGGGTATCGATGCGTCAGCGCATCAAGGCGCGTTGTCGGTGGCTGGAAAAACTATTGCGGTGCTAGGTCATGGCCTATCCCATATCTATCCTAAACAACATCAGGCGTTAACGGAGCAAATTGCTACTGAAGGGGCTTTGATCTCAGAGTTTCTGCCTGACATCGAACCAAAACCGCTATTTTTCCCTTTGCGCAACCGGATAGTAGTTGGTCTGAGTCTTGGCACACTGGTAGTTGAGGCGGCGGAAAAAAGTGGCTCACTAATCAGTGCTAATTACGCCGCCGAGTACAGTCGCGAGGTATTTGCGGTTCCTGGCTCTATTTACAATCCGATGGCGGCTGGATGCCATCAGTTAATCCTGCAGGGGGCTAAGTTAACCCGATCAATTGCCGATATCATGGAAGAATTGCCGGTTTGCAAAGCAATTGGTCGAAATAAAACGGTGATACGTAAAAATAATTGCCAACAAGACTTGTTCGAATCCAGCTTGTTGGCTAACGTAGGAGATGAGGCTACTGCAATTGACGTTATCGCAGCGCGAACGCATTTGACAGTAGCTGAAGTAACCATTGCACTACTTCAACTGGAACTCTCCGGTGAAGTAGCAGTAGTACCTGGTGGCTACATTCGAGTGAGGAGGGCCTGATTATGTTTGATATCCTCGTCTATCTGTTCGAAAACTATATTCATAACGAATCAGAAATCTATGTTAATCAGGCTGATTTGACCCGCGAGCTGGTCAAAGCTGGTTTTCATGATGATGATATTTTTAAAGCGCTGCGCTGGCTGGAAAATCTGTCCCAGCTGCAGGAAAGTCATGTTAAACCTTACCTTACCAAAACCAATTCAACTGCAGTACGCGTTTACACTGCAGATGAACAACAAAAGCTGGATGCGGAATGCCGTGGATTCCTGCTGTTTTTAGAACAAATCAACGTGTTGGATTTGCCGACTCGTGAAATGGTGTTAGACCGGGTGATGGATCTGGACAGCAAAGAAGTCAGTCTGGAAGATTTAAAATGGGTAGTGCTCATGGTGTTGTTTAATGCACCAGGTCACGAGACCGCTTATGCTCAAATGGAAGATCTTATTTTTGAAGAACCAACCGGGCCGCTGCATTAAGCGGCCTTTTTTCTGTCCGAGCTAGTTCGTTCTTTGTTTACAGTATCCATATGCCAGCCCAATGGGTGATGTATTTGTGCGATAATCCAACCATTCGTGATCTCGACGCATTGTTATGTCTGAAACTCCGTTATTTGCTATTCCGGAACACAAACAAATTTGCCCTTTGTGCCAGCACGAGCTGGTGATGAAATCCGGTAAACATGGACCATTTCTGGGTTGTAGCAATTATCCCGTATGCAGTTATATTCAGAATCTACATCCACACGACAGTACTGTCGTGAAATTATTAAACGACACACCATGCCCCAGTTGTAGTTCACCCTTGGCTGTGAAAAATGGTCGCTATGGCATGTTTATCGGTTGTAGTAATTTCCCAGCTTGTCATTTTATTGTGCATGAGGACGCACCTGAGGTGGCCGATGTTAGCTGCCCACTTTGTCACAAAGGGAAGTTACTGGAACGGACTAGCAAATATGGCAAGACGTTTTATGGCTGCGACCAATACCCAGCTTGTGATTTTGTGTTGAATTTAAAACCTGCGCCAGGCAGTTGCCGGCATTGTGGTTTTGGCTTGTTGGCAGAAAAAGTCACGGCACATGGCGTGAAGTTGATTTGCGCGAATAAAAAATGTTCATTGCCACAAGCAGATGCATGACACATCGATGTGTTAAAAATAACAAAGGCCCTTATAGGGCCTTTGTTTATATGAGTGGTTATTATTTCGCTTGTACAGCCAGTTTCGCAGCCACTTCAGCTACTTCCGGAAAACTCTGCTCCGGCAAGTGCTGACTTAATGCAACAAAACGCTGGGCCAACTCTGCGACAGAACCGCCACTGATATTCAAGTGACCCATTTTTCTGCCGGTTCGCTTGCCTTTGCCATACCAATGCAAATGACAGGATGGCAATGCCAACACCGCTGGATCAACAAAGTCTTCACCCAGAATATTAACCATGATAGTAGGGCGTACTAACGCGGTGCTGCCCAGAGGTAAGCCACAAACAGCGCGTAAATGGTTTTCAAATTGGCAAGTGTCACTACCTTGTTGGGTCCAATGGCCGGAATTGTGCACTCGAGGGGCAATCTCATTGACGAGCAGTTGCTCGCCGACCTGAAAAAACTCCAATGCCAACACACCAACGTAATCAAGTTTCGCCGCCACAGCATCAAACATTTGTTTGGCTTGCTGCTGCAATTCCTGTTGACCCGGCAATGCAAGTGATACGGCCAGTACGCCATTGACGTGATGATTTTCGGTCAGCGGGTA
>JAHJNE010000449.1 GCA_018820995.1 Gammaproteobacteria bacterium
ACCGCGACACAGTTGTTTTGCCAAAAATGGCTGCGATGGCCACTCTGAATTGGAATTTTGCGCACCGCTAAATCGGCAATGGCCGGCCCGACATAACGCGCCAATGTGGCACGGGCTTGCTGTTCAGTGCAGTATTTGCTGGCATAGACATACCCCACACCACGACGGTGTTGCAGCCCGATGTCCCAGATCCAGCCAGCGTCTTGCGCGGTGGAAATAGTATGGGAGGCAATAGGCGCGTCGGGGCTTTCATAGGGGACTTGCACGGCCAAGGCGCTATCGATAAACAGAATATCGTCGCAGGCTTTAAACGGTACCTGATAATGTTGCCCTAATAATAATGAAGAAAAACCAGAGCAATCGACAAACAGATCGCCTGCGATCAAGCCAGAATTTTTGGTCGCGACTGCGGCGATATCACCGTTGCTGGCACTGTGCACCGCAATCACATCATCGACAATGTGCGTCACACCGAGTTTTTCGGTGCAGTGTTGTTGTAAAAAAGGCCCAAACTTGCCCGAATCCAAATGATAGGCGTAATTGGCGACGGCGCCGAATTCGGCATGGCGAATGGTTTTGGGTGCTAAACCTTGTTCGCAAATGGCTTCCTGATAACACAAAGCATTGGAAAAAGAGTGCGCCTGCTTGGACGCAGCATTTGTTGAGTGTGCCTGTGATAAATCAACGCTGGAAGAGGCAGCCTGTCGTTGTTGCCAATAACCGGCCATTTCGGCTTTGCCAAAACCTTGTGGTAACACCAACGGGTGATAGTAAAAATCGGCAGTGCTGCCATCAACCCATTGCGCGAATTTTGCCCCTTGTTTAAAGGTGACATCACACTGGCGGATAAAATCAGTTTCACTGATGCCAAGCGCCATCAAGGTGCTACGCATCGTTGGCCAGGTGCCTTCGCCCACGCCAATTGGCGCTAAGTTTGGCGACTCAATCAGGATCACTTTCACACCACCCGGCAGATGGCTTTTATGCTTTGCCGCCAGTCGGCCTGCCGTCAGCCAGCCGGCATTACCACCGCCGACAATCACCACGGTGCGGATTGGGTTTGCTGCGGTTTGCTGCTGTTGTGCCTGTTGTGTATGTTGCTGTGCCTGTTGATTCATCTGGTTGCTTCACTATATTTGTGCTGGGTTCGAGCTTTGAAAAACAGGGCCTGCGCCGAAACGCGGGCCCTGGCCATCAGCGGTCTGACCGTCCAGGGTTGCCAGTCAGACCGGTTTATACCCATATCTTCAATGAGTATGGGTATTTGCAATGAAGGCTAAAAAGTACCGCGCACGCCAAAGGCAATCCGTCGGCCACTGTCTTCAATCAGCAATAACTGATTGGCAAAGCGGCCACGTTTGTGCACGTATTCGTTGGTCAGGTTGATGCCTTCGATCACCACCGTCAGGTTTTCCGTCAGGTCATAACTGGCCGTCGCATCGATTTGCGCATAATCCTCGACAATCACCACGCCATCGCCGTTGGATTGGGTCAGCGATTGTACAAACTGATCACGCCAGTTGTAGGCGATCCGCGCCTGGAATGGACCTTGTTCATAAAAGCCAACCAGATTGTAGGAATCACTTAAACCGGTCAGGGCAAACACCTGGCTGATGTCGGCCGGATCCAGTTCCGCATTGCTGCCAACCAGTGTCGCATTGGCCATCACGCCAAAACCTGAATCAAAGCTGTGTTGCAGCGCCAATTCAAAGCCATCGACAATCGCCGATTCGCCATTGTTGGGCAGGGTGTTGCTAAACACCGCGGTGCTGTCATTGCTGTCGGCTGCACCGGTATTGCTGCCGGTGGATGGATCTGTGAGCAGACTGCCGTTGTCCAGGGTGAAGGTTTTGTCTTCGGTGGTGTTGACGATGAAATTCGCCACGTTTTTGCGGAAATACCCGGCCGACATATAGCTGGCAGGGGCGTAATACCATTCCAACGACAAATCGAGATTCGTCGCCGTAAACGGTTGCAGTTCCGGGTTACCAGAGGTTGAAGTTAAATCACCACCTTGGCGTGTCGTGCCAATGACCGTCACCGGTGACATGCTTTCTAATGTTGGCCGGGTCATGGTTTGTGACGCCGCAAAACGTGCGACCACATCATCAGAGATATCCAGTTTCACACTAAAGTTCGGTAAAATGGCTTCGTAGCTGGAGCTTTCGTTGATCTGCGAAGCATTGCCAAACTGCGCCAACATTTCAGTTTCGTCCAAAATGGTCAAACCGGTGACCGGTGCATCGGTGCCGTCCACGCCAACGCTGGTGCGTTCATAACGCACACCCGCTGTGCTGGTAAGCGGCATGCCGGCTAGCTCACCTTCAAAATCCATTTCCAGATAAAAGGACGCGGTGTCTTCGGTTACTTCATACGACTTGTTACGTTTGACTGCATCAAAACTGATGTTGTTGCCTTGGGACGCGGCATATTGCTCAAGGAAGGCAAAGTTAGCTTCACCGTCGTGTGCTAACCAAGAGGTTGGCATGCGGCCACTGCCGCTGACGCCACTTAAAAAATCGCTGCCGGCATTAAACACATATTGTGGGAAGGCTGCCATATTTGGCGCGTCCGGGTAACCACAGAATGTACAGTGAATACCCACACCTTCGTTGTCCCAACGATCGAGGTTTTTGCTTTCGCTGGAATAACTGGCACCAAATTTTACTTTGGTCAGGCCAGCCGTCGCGTCTTCATTCCAAACGCCATCCCAACGCAGTTGGTCGATTTGATCTTTCACCGCCCAGCCGCGACGTAACATCACGTGCGCCCGACTGTTGGCTGGGTCTAACAAGTCAGAAACACCGTCTGGCGTGACACCTGCTTGATAAGCCGTGCCATTTAGTTCTTGTTGACCACTGTAGATATTTGGATTGGCCGAAGCGAATTCGCTGGCGTAGGGCAGAATATTGTTGTCGACCTGGAAGCGCACGCGGTTGGCGTAACCAATGAGCGATAGCTGGTCGCCACGGCCGTTATTTGGCTCGCGCTCAGCACTGGAGTGACTGAAGTCGAATTTCATATTCAGATTGTTGGTCACTTCCCAATCAAAATTTAAACCCAAAGACACCGAATCTGTGAGGCGGTCGAATTTCTTCGCGTGCATGTCGGTTGCCAAACCTACTTCCTGATACAGGTCAATCACAGTGCCGTTAGCATCAACCACCGGGCCTGCCGCACCACCAAAACCTTCCAGATTAGGGGCGGTAAACCAATGGCCGTAAGAGGTGGTGTCGGCTTTGATATCAAAATCGGAATACAAAGCGTCAGCGGTGACGACTAAGGTGTCTGAAGGCGCATATTGCAGCACTAAATTGGCGTTGGTGCGGGTACGCTCTTCGGTCGTTACTTTATGGTCGTAGTTCCGCGGCGAGAAAATATTGCCGGTATAGGCCTGGCCGCTTTGCGTGACCGGGTTTGGCACACCGACGTTTTCCAGCCAACCGTCAATTTGCGCTTGGTTTAAGCGGGTGTCGCGTTTTTGGTATGACACAGCCAGCAAAGCACCAAAGGTGTCATCGTTGAAGGTGTCGCTAATCAGGCCAGACAGTTGTGGTGAGGTTTTTTCGCTGTTTTCGTCATAAATGCCTTTGACGCTGCCGGCGACTTTAAAACCGCCAATGGCAAAAGGCCGGGCGGTGTTGACGTTGACGGTCGAGCCGATGCCACCGGATTGCATGGTGGCGCTGGACGTTTTGTGCACATCAAGACTACGCACTAATTCAGAAGCAATGGTGTCAAAACTAAAGGCGCGGCTTTGATTTTCCGATGCCATTTGCCGGCCATTGACCAATACAGTATTAAATTCAGGACCAAAACCACGGACGGTAATTAACTGGCCTTCGCCACCAGAGCGGTCAATCGACACGCCGGTGATCCGCTGCAGCGATTCCGCTAAGTTGGTATCCGGGAATTTTCCGATATCTTCAGCGGAGATGGAATCGACGACACCGCCGGCTTCCCGTTTTGAATCCATCGCACGGCCAAGGGCGCCGCGGATGCCACGTACTTCAATAATTTCTGGTGCTTTTTCGTCGGTATCCTGTACTGCCAAAGTGGGCGTTGCTGCGACTGCACTGAGCACTGCCAGTACCGCGGTCGCCACTTTATTCTTGTTATATTGAGCCATGTCGTTGTTACTCTCGAAAGTTGGATCTATCTGGATAGATACCTGCCCACTTTCGCTGATTTCAGGCTTCAGACCGGTGTCCTTTAACAGAATCATTAACGCATCAATGAGACTATAACGGCCCTGCAGCAGATTCGTTTGTTTATCCCCGATATGATCCAGAGGAAAAAGCAAGGTGATATCTGCCTGCTCTGCAAAACTGATTAGCGATAAGTCGGCCCTTTGTCTTGGTATATTGAAAGCAATCGCTGATGGCTGCTCTTCAGCTATCGCTATGCCCGATAGGCTATAAACGATAAGCAAAGACAACAACAGCCGCCGCCAGCTTCGATATCCCCCCCGCATGGTTTGTTGCCATGCAGTGAATAAAGACGACAGAGCTTGAATTTTCCTCCATAGAATTTTTGAAATTGTCTGAAACAATTTAATTTGCCTACTCCCCGGTCCGTGTATCTTTTTGTTTTTATTATTATATTTTTATTCAGCCTGTGCGGCTGTCAGCAGTTGTCTTTACCATACTGCTTTGACGCTATCGTGCTCAGAAAGGTAAAAGCATATCGCTTGAAACGAACTGACGGGTGATTTAGCGCCTGACTTGTGCGCCGAACTTCGATGGCCTGGCTGCTGACAAGTCTGGGTTATCAAACATTAATTAACGCTAAAATTCAAGTTTACCGCGAATTGAGTGCCATTCGTCGTGTAGGGCAGGTGATAAAGTTGCCGAATTATTGCCGCTGGGCATTCAAAGTAGAGGTTGAGTCTGGCGAAAATGTAGTCACCTGACTGTCAGCTTGAGTGGCATGTTTGGCACGGTCGCGCAGGGGGGCTTTAGCCTCAACGAACAAATGTCAGGCAACATAAAATAATGGTTGATTTTTGCACAATGATTAAATATGATGATCATCATAAAGTGTAGCAAGGCAAACTAACATGGCAACCCAAGGCAACACCCTCAGCAAAAAAGAACAAACCCATCAGCGTATTCTGGCTACCGCGGCCAAGATGATCCGTCGCGACGGTTTTGAAGCGTTGGCAGTTGCCGAGGTGATGAAACAAGCAGGGTTAACCCATGGCGGTTTTTACGCCCATTTTGCCAATCGCGACGCCTTGCTGGCAGAAGCCTTGGCCTATGCTGGCGCTGATAGTCGTGATGCGATGGAAACCGCCCTTGCCATGGCTTCGCAGTTATCGCCGCTACAAGTTTTTGTCGACGCCTATTTGTCAGAGCAGCATTTATTGGCCTATTGCAACGGTGCTGGTTGTCCGGTGGCCGCCCTTGGCGGCGAGTTTCACCGGTTAGACCCTCAGAGTAAAACGGTGGCAGCCAAAGTTGTTGATGCTTTGGTCGACCGTTTAGAGCAGCTGGGTCATGGTTCGCTTTCTAAAGCACAGGCATTTTTAATCAGCGGTACTTTAGTTGGCGTAGTACAGCTAGCCAGAACCTTAGAGCGCAGTGAAGCTTTGACCTATCTGGAGAGTAGTCGTCAGTTATTGTTGTCATTGTTACAGTCGACCGGCGCCATTTCTGCTCCAGCGACGCTGCAATAGCAGGCACAGATACTGAGTGCGTTGAATGGCTGAACCGTTCAGCGCAGCAAAAATTGGCGGGTTTGTCCGCTGTTTTAAACTAAAATATGATGAACGTCATATTAAATTGAAAGGAAAGACCGATGAAACTTGAAAACTCCGTGGTATTTGTCACAGGCGCCAACCGTGGTTTAGGTCTGGTCTTTGCAAAACAAGCATTGGCACAAGGCGCGCGTAAAGTGTATGCCACCGCCCGCAACCCAGCCAATATCACCCTCGAAGGGGTGATCCCGGTGCAGCTGGATGTGACCAATGCAGATGATATAGCGCGGGTGGCGCGAGACTATCCGGATGTGACTTTATTAATCAACAACGCTGGTGTTGCCGAAATCGGCGCCATGCTTTCGGATGACGCCGAGCCAATGTTACGCCGGCAAATGGAAACCAATGTGTTTGGTCCGCTGCGGTTAAGCAAAGCCTTTGCACCGGCACTGCAACAAAATGGCGGCGGTGCCATCATTAACGTATTGTCGATTGCCAGCTGGATCACAGGCCCATTATTGGCCACGTATTCGCTGACCAAAGCTGCCGCCTGGTCGATGACCAATGCCTTGCGTCAGGAATTGCTGGCGCAACAAACGCAGGTGTTGGGGCTGCATGTGGGCTTTATTGATACCGATTTAACCAAAGGTCTGGATGTGCCTAAAGTCTCGCCTGAGCTGGTGGTGAGTGAAACTTTTGCCGGTCTGGAACAAGGTGCACATCAGGTATTGGCCGACGATGCAACCCGCCAGGTACATGCAGCGTTGTCGGGTTATCCTGATATTTATTTACATGCCATCAATCATTAAACGACAGCCGACTTGAATTCACGTGGGCGATCCGGTGAAATACCGCTTTGCCCACGCTTGGTTTTGTTCGGGCGAATGGGAGTGGGAAAGAGAGAACGGCTGATGCGAATCGATACAATCCGCCGCAATTCTCCATCAACACATTATCCACCAAGGAAATATCCACCAATAAAGTATTCGCTAATCGAGTATTTGCCATTTAATTATTCTGCATTCAAGGACGTCGCATGCATTCGAAGTACCTGTTAGAACAACAGACTCCCACGGTCGCCGATTATTGCCATTTAAGAAAAGCGTCCGGACTGTCCGAAAAAACCATGCAAGCGGCGACCATTGGCCTGGCTGCGACTTTATTTGCGGTGCAAATTAAACTGGATGACGAAGTGGTGGCGATGGGCCGGTTGGTCGGCGATGGCGGCTGTCATTGTCAAATCTGTGATATCGCCGTTTTGCCTGCGCATCAGGGGCAGGGTCTTGGCAAGGCCATCATGCAAGCCTTAATGGATTACATTCATCAGACTTTACCGGATAGTTGTTATATCAATTTGATTGCCGATGGTGATGCGCGCCATTTGTATGAGAAATTTGGCTTTGCCGAT
>JAHJNE010000450.1 GCA_018820995.1 Gammaproteobacteria bacterium
AGCAAGCCAATCTCTGCCGTACCGTTTGATAGCGTTTGTGCTGTACCTGCGCCGTTATTAAACGATGCAAGTTCGGGATCATTAATGGTAAAAGTGACTAGCTTATTCGCAGCGGAACCGTTGGTGGCGGTCACTGTTGCTTTAAGCTTCAGAGGATTTGCTTTGCTGAGGTCTTTTGATACAGCGCCACTAGCGTCAGTCAATGCCAGGGCAATGCTATAACTGGGCGTTGTTGGAGTACCGCTCTCGCCTAATGTACCACCACCACCACAAGCGACTACTGCACTCATCAAAAACGCAACGAGAAGTTGCCGGATGTTTCGCATGAAAACTCTCCCTAGCTGATTCTTATATTTAGTATTGTTAATTCTGCATCTTAGCTGAATAAATTCAAATTCGTCAGCGCAAAATTAACGATTTAGTACAAATTTTTCTTTTAAAGCAAAAACTGATAGGCTAACTGTCTCTTTTCCTTGTTATAACCTACTCGCCAGATGACTACAAATACAAAATACTCACTCACTAGCAGGATTCTAATCGCAATGGCCCTCGGCGTTTTAGTCGGCGCCTTTTTCAAATGGATTATTGGTAGCGAGACTGATCAGAACATTAGTTTGCTGGGATTCTCTTTTGGGATCAAAGCGTTTTTCGTCGATGGCATATTCCATGTTGGCGGCCAGATTTTTGTCGCCAGCTTAAAAATGCTGGTGGTGCCATTAGTATTGGTATCGCTGATTTGCGGCACCAGTTCGCTAAGCGACATCAGCACCTTAGGACGTATCGGCTCTAAAGCCTTGGCGCTCTATATTCTAACAACGGCACTTGCTATTTCACTGGCCATTTTCTTCGCGACAATGGTAAGCCCAGGCGTTGGCGTGAACATGCAGTTGGCTACCGAATTCAAAGCATCTGAAGCACCATCGGTTGCACAAGTTTTTATTAATATGTTTCCAAGTAACCCTATTGAATCAATGGCTAAAGGTGAAATGCTGCAGATCATTGTGTTCGCGGTATTATTTGGCATTGCAGTAGCACTAAGCGGTGACGCTGGTCAGCGCATTCGACAGTTGTTTGACGATTTAAATCAGGTCGTGATGAGTCTGGTTAATATCGTGATGCATTTGTCCCCTTATGGTGTGTTTTTCTTGATGGCCAAATTATTTACCACGCTCGAACTGGAAGATATGGGCAATCTCGGTAAGTATTTTGGCCTGGTTTTATTTGTACTGCTTTTCCACGGTTTTGTGACCTATGGTGTCTTGGTGAAGCTGCTTGGGGGTTTGAACCCACTGATGTTTTTTCGAAAAATGAAAGAAACAGCTTTGTTTGCATTCAGTACTTCAAGTAGCAATGCCACCATTGCCAGCAATATGGCCACTGCAACAGGCAAACTAGGCGTCGACAACAAAGTTGCTTCATTTACCGTACCGCTCGGTGCGACCATTAATATGGATGGAACGGCAATTATGCAGGGTGTCGCCACGGTGTTTATTGCCCAGGTTTACAACATCGATCTCACCATCTCGGACTATTTATTAGTTGTCCTGACGGCCACCTTAGCTTCGATTGGCACAGCTGGTGTACCGGGCGTTGGTTTAGTGATGCTGGCGATGGTGTTGCAACAGGTTGGCTTGCCCGTTGAAGGCATTGCGCTGATTATTGGCGTCGACCGTTTATTAGACATGACCAGAACTGCTGTTAATGTCACCGGCGATGCGATGGTGTCCTGTCTGGTTGGTAAAAGTGAAAAATGTATGGATCTCGATGTCTTTAATGACCCGGCTGCTGGGCGTGATCGAAACGTCTGACGCTTGGTACCAAGATGGAAAGCACTAATTGCATTAGTGACTGACCGTTGAGTTATCAGGCTAAATAACAATAAAAAAACCGGCGATATTGCCTAATGCCGATCAGTTAAGCACTTTTCAGATCGGTTGACCGATCCAGTGGTTGATGTAAAAAGGCCTGCAACAGAGATGTCGCAGGCCTTTTTCTATGCAGTTAGTCACCGCTTTAACCCTTGCAATCCGTTATTTCCCAAACATCGAAGCCGGTGCGCTTCAGCAATTGTTACCAGAAGAGTTCATCAGTCAATGCTTGCAGGAAGCTGGAGTAGCAACCGTCCGTCGACGCCGCTTGCCTTTAGAATCACTGGTGATGGTTGTGCTCGGCATGGCGCTGTACCGCGGCAAAGATGTCTGGAGCATTGCTGACAAAATGCAAATTGCGTTGCCTGGACGACGGGAATTAGTCGCGCCCAGCGCCGTCGTCCAAGGTAGACAACGCTTAGGCTCTGAAGCCATGCGGCAAGTCTTTCATCAAACACAACAACTCTGGCACCAGGATGCTGAACACCCACGCTGGTGTGGTCTGCAACTACT
>JAHJNE010000451.1 GCA_018820995.1 Gammaproteobacteria bacterium
ATGAACAGCCTGTTTGTCATAGTTAATTTTGCAGGCATTCGGCTGTAGACTGCAGATTATCTGAAAAAAGTTGTCCACAGATTCTGTGGGTAACTTTGTGCACTTCTCTGTTTATGTTGTGTAATTAGTTGATATATATAGTTAATATGTAATGGCATATTTTTTGTTATTTAGAGCATTTTGGAATGTTGGCTGAAGAGCTTCATAAATTGCAAATTAGATCTAATCAACGACTGACAATGTCGTTTGTCGATGCCATTCCATAGAAAATGTACAGTTATAACCAATTAGAATTAAAAATTGTCTGTTGTAATGAACGTAAATTGACGATGTTCTGATAGTTCGAGTTCTGACAGCCGTGAGCCCCGAACAGAAATATGCTATGGTAAAAGGATATCGCCGCGGTACGCAATCTAAGGGGTTCAAGATGCAAAGTAGTTTAATGACGACCCTGCAACAAGGAGTGCAATACAGCAAAACCTGGCCGCTGGTGAGTGAATTAAATGCGGTGTTTCCGGAAAATCAAGTGATCCGATTGACCAAATTTGGCCAGCAAGTGATGCCGGCCCTTGGCGTTTTGTCTGTGGTTGTACAGATGCAATGGCTGGGGCAGGGTTATTTAGCACAAGCTCTGGCATCAGCACTATTTCTAGTTTCATTGCCACTACAAGGCTGGTACTGGCTTGGAGCGAGGTCTACATCGCCTTTACCTCCTGCAATACTTCGTTGGTACTTGGAGATCAGTGATAAACTGAAACACAATGGCGTTGCTGTACCCGTTACAGGTGGCAAACCTTGTTACCAGGATTTGGCAGGCGTGCTAAATATGGCCGTCAATCAGCTCGATAAAACATTTATCAAGCAGTTGTTGTGAACGTTTGCTGAGTTTGCTTATTCATTTCGTGAAAGCCCTTGGCTATACAATAAATGTCGCCGCAAATAGCTAACTTCATCTAAAACATTCAAACATGGCCGCAACTAGCGGCCATAGTTATTTAATGGCTAAGGTCAGAGTTTAAATTCGGACCAGACCGGGGCGTGATCTGACGGTCGCTCCATAGCACGCAAGTCATAATCTACATCAGAAGCAGTGCAAAGCTCAGCCAATGATGGGGTCGCCATCACGACATCAATACGCAAACCGCGGTTATCATCAAAACCTTTCGAACGGTAGTCAAACCAACTATACCGTTCAGTCCGGTCAGGGTGTAAAGCACGGAATGTGTCAATAAATCCCCAGTCTTTTAGCCGTTGCAGTAAGTCACGCTCTTCCGGCAAAAACGAACATTTACCTTCTTTTAACCAGCGTTTGCGATTTGGCTCGCCGATACCGATATCGATGTCCAGCGGTGAAATATTAATATCACCGATCACCGCAATCAGCTCGTCAGGTTGATGATTTTGCTCAAGATAATTCATTAAGTCGGCATAAAACTTTAGTTTGGCCGGAAACTTGGTTTCATGCGTACGGTTTTCACCTTGCGGAAAATAGCCATTTAGCAAGGTGAATACCCGGCCATCAGCCAAGGTCCAACGGCCAATCAACATCCGGCGTTGTGCATCCGGAGCATCGGTCGGAAAGCCATATAACATCGAGTCGGCGGGCGTTTTGCTTAACACTGCGACACCGTAATGGCCCTTTTGACCAAAGTGATACACGTGATAACCCAAAGGTTTAACATCTGCCATTGGAAATTCATCATCATGAACTTTAATTTCCTGCAGACCCACGAAGTCGGGCTGATGTTGTTCAATTAATGCCTGCAGTTGATGTGGTCTGGCGCGCAAGCCGTTAATGTTAAATGAAATTATTTTCATAGTTGAATGAAACCTGCTAAAAGCGGCGATTGCCGGATGAACCGATGATACCATTAACTATTCCAGCTTGCGAAGCGCTGGCTTGCTCAATGCTTCTATGGTCAGTTAAGCTGCAAACTATTAAAAAGTCTGTGTTGTGGTGAGTTATTCTTTGGAAATTTGTCAGTTTAGTGCCATTTGTTATCAATTAAAGCGCTCAGCTCGCAGACGGAGTGTGGCATTGCAGATCCGCCACGGACAATTAGCGGTGCTCGCCCCCAATTATGTTGATAAATTGCAGATCGACCAGTTTGTTGCGCTCAAGCAGCAGTGGATCAAAACCCATTTGCAGCGTCAGGCTGACGTTGCGGTGGTGCCGGATTATCTGACACAGCAACAGCTTCCGTTGCTTGATGAACAACTTCAGTTAAAAATTGTTCCTGATCATCATAATGCTGCCAGTCGCGAAGGAATGACGTTATGGGTGCAGGTGTCAAATCGGGTAAAGGCAGAAAATCAGCGGGCGAAGGTGCTGCAATTATTACAAACTTGGTATACAGAACAAGCACAGATTTGGTTTAACGAGCGGGTTGTGCATTGGCAACAGCAAATGGCGGTAACGGTTACTGCTGTTGAAATTAAAAATTGGAAGCAAAAATGGGGTAGTTGCAGTACGACAGGTGTTGTCAGTTTTAACTGGCGACTTATGCTTGCGCCAGTTTGGGTGGCTGATTATGTGGTGGTGCATGAGTTGGCACATCGACGTCATATGGATCATTCGCCGGCATTCTGGCAATTTTTAACCCTTTTTTATCCGCAGGCGAAAGAGGCCAGAGCCTGGTTTGTAAAATATCAACAAAGTTTGGTGCTTCGGTAATGTAAGCAGCGTGGATGCTGAGGCTTTATATAAGTTTTGTTTGTAACAGTGAATTTAGTACGTTGTATTGACGGGCCGACCGGCAGCTATTGCCACCGAAGTTACTCGTTGGTGGTGTGAAGAAATAATTAGTTACTTGTTTATCAGTCGGCAGACTCTTAATTTTCTAAGCATTTTCTGGTTTAATTCAACAATAAAAACCATAAGTTGGGCATGACAACTGCAGACTAAACGATGTGAACGAGCATTGTCAGTGGACGAGTTTCTTTCGTCTGGATTTTTAGTTGTAGATGCCCTTCATCTTTGCCAGGACCTGGAATAATGACTAATCAACTTAAATTACAACAACTCGTAAAATTGCTAGATTTGACCCGGCTTACCGATGATGATCACGTTGATGCGATGGCGCTGTGGCTGCAACAACAGAGTGATGCGCCGTTTAGTCCTGCGGCTTTTTGTGTCTATCCACAATTTTTACAGCAAACACGTCAGTTCATTCAACAGCATGCAATGCCAGCAAAGTTAGCTACCGTGGTTAATTTCCCTTCAGGAGAGTTATCCATCGATAACGTGGTCGCTGAGATCAAAGCTGCGCTGGCTGACGGTGCTGAAGAAATCGACTGCGTTTTACCTTACCGGCTTTTGCTGGCTGGACGTTGTCAGGAGGTCAAAGAATTTCTTTCTATCGTTCGTCAGGCTTGCTCAACGCAATGTCTAAAAGTCATTATTGAATCTGGCGAACTCAGTACACCACAGCAGATTATCAAAGCGACTGAACTGGTCATCGATTCCGGAGCCGAATTTGTTAAATCTTCGACTGGTAAAGTGCCGATTGGCATTACCACTGAAGCGGCCAGAAATATTCTCACAGTGATTGCCGGCGCGGGACGTCCGGTTGGCTTTAAAGCTTCCGGTGGCGTTCGTACGGTGTCGCAAGCAGTCGAATTGGTCACTATGTATGAGCAGATTACGGGTCAATTGGCGCAACCAGAATTCATGCGAATTGGGGCCAGTACATTATTTGGTGAGATTAATCTGTTACTGAAAACCACAAACGCTTAGCTGCTTTGCTTAAGCTCCTGCCGGTATTGATGGTATTGCTGCTGTAGTTCAGCGTAGCGCTGTTGATGCCGTTCCGGAAGGTGGGCTTGTTCAATAAGCTTAAATGTTTGACGACAGCGTTGATAAATCGCCAGCGATTTTTGTTTTTGTTGTGATTCAAGAATTTGCAGCAAAGATTGGATCAGATTGAGCGCCGCGCCGGTATTTGTAGGGGCGATTGTGAGTGCTTGTTCGAAGATAACGACTGCCTCTTGATATTTACCTTCTTGATACAGTTGCATGCCGGTCTGATTAAGCTCTGCTAACTGTTTAGCGGCGCCTGAAAATTTCTGTTGTTGCTGAGCAATCAGTTCAGCAAGAATTGGATCGCTTTGTGTCGCTTCAGGCAGCTGCGAGATCATTTGATTAGCGTCTTCAAATTCGCCAATATTAAGCAATAACATCGCTAAATCTGGAAGGTCAGGGTCGTGCAATGCCATCTGTGGACAAAACTTAGCCGCAGTTTTTTTTGCTTGCTGATAGCGGCCATCCAGAGCTTCAAGTCGAGCGACACATATTTGTTCGAAGCGGCTGAAATTGGTGTCCCTGATTAATTGCTCGTCGTTTTGACTTCGATGCAAAGTCAATAGCGTCTCTTGCTGCAGCCGGTTCCGCTTACTGGGATCTGCAATGCTACCAATGGCGTCCAGCAGAGTGCGGATGTAATTAAATAGGTGGCTAATATCTTGCTGGCTGGTTTTTTTTGTTAAATCAAATATCTGCTTACTGGCAGTGACCATTTCGGAAGAGTAGCCAGCGGCACGAGCGACTTTCAGAGTCAGGTATTGACGTGGTAAATGGTACGGCGCAATAGCAAGCGCCTCACTTATGCTGGCCATGGCAGCGTCTGTGTTTCCTTGCGCTAACTGGCAACACGCTTGCAAATCATAAGCGGGTGCACACAGTCGATTGATTTCTATCGACTCCTGACATATGTCCAGGCACCGCTGATAATCCTGTTGTTGCAACCTGAATTTAGCCTCCAACAACAAAGCCCAGCTCGGCCGTCGTTGACTCATACTGTTCGATAGTAGTGCTTCAAGTTCAGAAAATCGTTGTTGTTCAAATAAAGTTTCTGCCAGCACCCGTCGACAGAATTGTTCGTAGCGTCCTTTAGCTGCAATTTCGTGCTGGCATTGCTGGATCACTTGCTCTGGCCGCTGTTCCAGCAATGCCACATATAAGGCTGCTAAATGCTGCTTTTTTTCTGCCAGTTTTTGCAAACGACTTTTTAATAAACTTTGGGAGAAGGGTTTAATCAGATAATCATCGGGTTCGAGCTCGACAGCGCTCATCACCATGGTGACGGTATTTTCACCGGTAACAATGACAAAAATACTACTCGCTTTGAGTAGTTGTTTCTGGCGTAAATCAGTCAACAATTGCCGGCCATTTTTGCCAGAACCCAGGTTATAGTCGACAAAAAGCAAATCATACTCATTCTGGCTACAGCGTTGCAGCGCCTGCTCGCCGTGATTGGCAAAATGAATGTGCACTATTCCCAGACTGTTTAGAATACCCTTTAGCATCACCTGAAACGGTCGCTGATCGTCAACGACCAACACCATCAGTCCAGACAACTGTAGTTTGAACATGCCTCAATACCAGATTGCATTGATGTTGCATCAGTGTGGGAAAGGATCATGGATTACGCAAGCTGGACTAAAAATTGAGACTTAGAGTTGGGATCACGAAATAGTGTTTGGCAAATAAATTTTGATAATCAGGGAGTTAAAATATTTGAATTTTTATTGAAGGAAAATTTGAGATTAACAGTTGAATCGTGGCAAAAATGGTGGAGGGGGAAGGATTCGAACCTTCGAAGGCAGTGCCGGCAGATTTACAGTCTGATCCCTTTGGCCACTCGGGAACCCCTCCACGTGGCCGG
This sequence comes from Gammaproteobacteria bacterium, assembly GCA_018820995.1. Lineage (GTDB taxonomy): Bacteria > Pseudomonadota > Gammaproteobacteria > Enterobacterales > Alteromonadaceae > Pararheinheimera. The sequence goes on from JAHJNE010000451.1 coordinate 5,664, forward strand.
CATCTTATCAAATCATTCGCTGTTGTAAAGAAATAAACTGCAGAAACTGAACTGATTGCCGATAAAGTCAGCATATTCCTGCTTAAAGATAAAAAAATGATCCCACTGGTCAATGAATGGCAACTTCAGAGCCAATTAAATCAGGCATTACAGACACAGCATCGGGCCGACTTTTCTTTGTGGCTAGCGATGTTATCTCCAGCTGTTGAAGAAATGGCACAGTTTTTCCCACCCCCTATAAACGATGAAACAAAGAAAAGCACCTTATACCAGCAGCTAGGGGTTAATCCACAACGTGAATTTGAAATGAAAGATGGTGATGTTGACCGTTTTGATACACAACATCAGGCATTAGTTATGGATGGGTTTAGCCAATGGCGTTTGCTGACTCTACTTAACCCTAGCGCAGTGGTGGTTCGTCACGATCCGAAAAAGCTTTCTGCAGATGTCACTGATAATCTTGGATTTCACACCAAAAGACGTTTAGCTGCAACCGATCTGAAAATGCCCGTTGCCGACCCAACACAAATGTACGAAATGCTACAACAAATGACCGCCGTAAATTGATTTTAAAAGGTATTTACTATTTAAACCAATACGATTTAAAGCAGAACGGCTATGTAAAAATTAACTTGCTTAATCAATGTTAAAACAAAGCATGTATAACTAATTTGGCAGGACAGACTTGCTGCAAAGCTCATAGGAAATTGTTTTTCTGTGTTTGGTCCGATTTTAGATCACCTAGGGTTTAGAACCAATTTAGGTTCAGGTTGCAGACAAATAAAGTATTCACAGACATCTACTTTTTAATCTTTATTTTGACAATGGCTGACCCGCGGCACGATGTGGCATACAGTTTTTATATTTTTTTCCACTTTGACATGGGCAACTGTCATTCCGACTTAGTTTTTGAGGAGGATGATCGGTCAGAAAACCGTCCAAATAGGCCCACTGTTGATTGTTTTTGATAAACCGCGATTTTTCTTCCAATAAATGAAGTTTATCTTGCATGATAAACTGGACTTTAAAATGCACAGTACTAAAGCTACCTCCGATTTGCGCGCTGAGTTCAGGCATTGATTGCCGTATATCATCCGGTAAGGGTAATAGGCTACTTGCAGTGATGACATCCAGCCGAACGAAATGGGCTGCTTTTGCAAACGTCGCGATTTCATTGATGGGATTGTCGGCTTTTGATACTGGATGATAACTGTTAGCTATATAGTGCACGGCAATGGCAGAGCCGTCGCAATATGCACTGAAACGTGAGCGCATTAACTGCTCCGCTGTATCAGGCGTTTGCTGAGCCTGAATAAATAGGTTGCAGCAGTCTTCGAAATTTTGCCCGGATCCACAATAACAGTTCACTTTTTAGCTCCTACATCGCTAATTTGAAGCCAGTGTACTGTTTTTTGATAGCGTCACCAATATTGCGCTATCAGATATATCACGACAAAAGTTTAGGATTAAACTTAGCAAGAAAATTACCGGTTTTTGCTACCTTATAACCAATCAGTTCATTCAAATAAATCAAATCGTCATTCAATAACTTAGTGCGCCAAAGTGCGGGTGTTTTCACCATTTACATTAACTAAAGCGGTACCGTATTTAGCAGATAGATATTGATAGTCTTCAAGTTGTGGATGGCTCGATGGTAAAAAGCTCACAACGGCGCAGCAAGTTGAACAGGTTAATGCGTCGCGCATCAAATTATCAAAATGACCAATTTGCCGTTGCTGGATCACCAGAATTCGATTGCTATTGATATTCAGTTGTCCGAGCATTGATTTGGTGAGGGGGTGTGGTGGCGCGATCACCAATAACCAACCTTGTTGGGTCTCGGTTTGTGCCGATAAAACACCAATAAGTTGCAGCAAATGTTCAGCGTCAGTCGCGTGAGTGTTCGATACAAAGGGTCCGAAGGATTGACGACCAAGTAACGAACTAACTGTCGTACTGCTTTGATACTGATTGTTTTGGATATTCAACATTTGCTGCTCCGCACTTTTGTTAAACTGTTCATTTATACAGTGGATGTATATACAGTAATCAGTGTTGGTACAAAAAGCAAGCTTGAACTGTTTAAATATACAGTTGTTATTCGCCTTGATCAGAAGCCTTCGTCAAACATTTGAATTATTTTTCTTTAGATCAGTGGCTTAGTAGATTTAGTTTCTGTGTTCGGTTAGGTTAAGTTCACCAATTTAAATAACCTGTTACTGGTTAAACCATTTACAGTAGTTGCCTGAGGTAAACTTTCCGGCTGAAGTTGAGGATGAGATAAAAAATGTTGTTACAGAACTTTGTGCAGCAGCAGGGTGAACAATTTTGGTTCAGTCGGCAGCAAGCCAGCCAGTTTGCCAAGCAGGTGGCGACGGATTTTAATCCGATCCATGATGAAGACAGTAAAAGATTTTGTGTGCCGGGTGATCTGCTGTTTGCATTTTTACTGCATAAATATGGTCTGTCGGAAAATTTGAGCTGCAGTTTTAACGGTATGGTGGGATCGGATGTGCCACTGCATTGCCAGCAAGAAGGCAGTACGGTGCAAATTCTCGATCAGAATGACAAGTCATATCTAAGCCTTTCGCAAAGTGGTGCCGTTCATCATAGCTGTCAGTTTATCGAAGCATTGATCCGTGATTATGTCCGTTTTTCAGGTCAGAATTTTCCGCATATTTTACAGCCGCTCATGGAGCAGCATCAGGTGATGATTCATCCGCAACGGCCGTTGGTTATTTATCAAAGTATGGCGTTGCACTTTTTCCGTTTTAGCGATAATTGCCCACAGTTAAAGTTGTCTGGTTCAAGTTTGGAAATTGACGGTAAGCGAGGCAATGTTTTACTTGAGTTTCAATTACTTGATGGTGATGAAGTGATTGGCGCTGGCGAAAAACGCATGATATTGAGCAATTTAGTACCCTATGATGCGGTGCAAATGCAGCGTTTGGTTGATATTTATAATGAGCGTAAGGCCACCTTAGGCACCGCCACCTAGTCTAGATAAACTGCCTGCATCGATGTTGCGGGCAGCTTTTTACTGCCTGATATCACTTCTTTGATTTCATGATGAAATTTCCCGCATATCACAACCGATGTTGTTCAGAAGCATCGTGTGGACTGCTGTCATTACTTTTGTCGCTGATCGCGTGAGTTTTACTGTTTTTACCGCCACAGATCACATAGATCTGTTTGGATTTATAAAGTTGCTTACCTCAAATACCCGACCACGACGTTCTATTTGTGATGGCGATCCACTCTTCTTTTTATTCAGTCATATTTAATCTTGTTGTCGCGTGGATAGCTGGGCTTCCACTGTTTGTGGTCCTTGCGGCGCAAGATAGGACAAACTTCAGAAAATCAATGTTTTAACTTCTTGTTTTCAAGCCCGAACGGACAACGACTGGGCGTAGGAAATTGGAATATTTGGTGGCTATCTGGTATCTTCGGACAAAGCGTAAAGGGAGCTAATATGTATTACATGATCTATTCAGAAGATGTTGCTGATAGCCTGGCACAACGCAAACTAACACGTCCGGCGCATCTTGCACGATTGCAGCAATTAGCTGCCGAAGAGCGATTGTTACTGGCGGGACCTTTGCCGGCGATTGATGCTGAAGACCCGCAAGAAGCTGGATTTACCGGTTCATTGGTGGTCGCAGAATTTGCATCTTTGGATGCGGCAGAGGCTTGGGCAGCTGCCGATCCGTATCTGGCTGCAGGTGTATACGCGCACAGTACCGTCAAACCATTTCGTAAAGTATTGCCATAAGGAAGACCCGGATGTCGACAATTTTATTGACCGGTGGAGCAGGTTATATAGCCAGCCATACCGCAATCTGCTTGCTGGAAGCTGGCTTTGAAGTGATTGCTTTAGATAATTTTTCCAACTCTTCGGCCGAATCGGTTAGAAGGGTTGAGCAGATCAGCGGCCGTCATGTAAAACTTATTAACGGCGATATTCGCGATGAAGCGGCTTTAAATCAGTTATTTAGCCAAAACAGGATTGATGCAGTGGTGCATTTTGCCGGATTAAAGGCTGTCGGTGAATCGACGGAAAAGCCGCTGGCTTATTATGATAATAATGTTGCTGGTACTATTACTCTGTGCCGGGTGATGGCAGCACATGGTGTGAAACAATTGGTGTTTAGTTCGTCGGCCACTGTTTATGGTGATGCGAAGGTGATGCCAATTCGTGAAGATGCACCAAGGTCTGCAACCAACCCTTACGGCCAGAGTAAGTTAATGCTTGAGTATATTTTGGCTGATTTACAAGCATCCGATCCTGCCTGGCGGATAGCGGTGTTGCGTTATTTTAACCCGGTCGGTGCGCATCACAGTGGTTTGATTGGCGAAGATCCCAATGGTCCGCCAAATAACCTTATGCCTTTCATCAGTCAGGTTGCTGTTGGAAAACGTGCACAGCTGTCGGTATTTGGTAACGACTATCAAACCATGGATGGGACTGGTGTTCGTGACTATATTCATGTGATGGATTTAGCCGATGGCCATGTCAAAGCATTGCAATATTTGCAGCGTCAGTCAGGTTTTGTAGCAGTCAATCTGGGCACTGGCCAAGGTTACAGTGTATTGCAAATGGTGAAAGCCTTTAGTGAAGTTAATGATGTTGCAGTGCCCTATCAGGTGGTAGCTCGTCGCCCCGGTGATATTGCCGTTTGTTATGCGGATCCGGCCTATGCTCTTCAGTTGTTAGGCTGGCAAGCCCATCGGAGTTTGACCGATATGGTGCGTGATGCATGGCGTTGGCAGCAACAAAATCCTGACGGGTATCCTGCATCCTGACAAAGTACTGCCATAATGCTGTAGCAGCAACACAATAAGGAGCTGATGGTTGTCAGATCTGAATCACACGCAGTTCACTAGATTTCAGTTAACGGCTCGAAACACGTGGCGTTTGGCGGGAAACTGTTGTGTCGGACTGGCATTGCTTGTTCTTGGCAGCTACAGCAGTTTGTTGTGGGCAGGTAATAGTGCAAAATTTGACGAACTCATTTTGCAACTCGAACAAGGTGAGGTTATTTTTACCAGCCGTAACGAGGTTGATGATTTTACCGCGCAATTAAAAAGTGCCGTACCGACGGAAGATCCTGGTCGTGTTTTGCGATTAAATCGCGAGCTTTGTATCAGTGATTTTCTAGATAAACCAGAGCAAGGTATTGTTTTTGCAAGTAAATTCATTTCCGAACTAGAACAAAGTCGGGATGTGGTGAATTTAAGTCACTTTTATCTTTGCCGCGCACAACATTATGGCAGCCAAAATCGAAGTAAAGAGCAAGAACAAGATTTAACCACCGCGCTTGATCTGGCAAATCAAAGTGAAGACGATCTGACAACAGCCCTGATGCTCTCGAGCAAAGCCGAAATGTACTCTGCGCATGGTCAACATGCGGATTCATTGGTGTTGTTGTTTAAGGCGCATGATTTATACAAAAAGCTTGGGCATCGGTACGGTATTGGCTACAGCGTCGAAAATATTGCCACAGCATTTCGACGGATGGGCGAATATGAAAAAGCCATAGAATATCTTGATTTAAGTGAAAAAGAATTTGCTGCACCCGGTGATAAATATCGGCTCGGATTTTTATTGCAGCAAAAAGCTTTTGTCTATGGCGAACTTGGCAAACCAGCCATCGCCAAACAGTTGTTTAGTCGGGTCCGGCAAATTTATCAGCAAATAGGTGAGCCGACCTTTGTCACTGCAACCGACATCGACATGATGTGGATTGCCAATATGGAACAACGATACAGCGAAAGTTTGGAACTAGCGGATAAAATCACCGCGCAATTAGCCAGTTACCAGGAAAAAGGTCAAGGCCAGCAAGTGGTGAATCAGGGACTGTTTTATTTGTATCGTGCCGAGGCGCTGGCGGGAACTGGCAAGATGCCAGAGTCACTGCAACAATTTGAACAAGCCAATGAAGTCATCGGCAGTTTGAATAATCCGCGTTATATGCTCTGGCTGACGCGCGCCTGGTCTAAAACATTAGCCGATGCGGGTATGCACGCTCAGGCTTATCAACGACTGTTGCAAGCGAATACCTTGCAGGAAGAACTCACTTCACAAGCGAAGCAACAACGTGAATCGCTGCTGCGTTATCAGTTTGATACCGCCTTACAAGATGAAAAAAACAACCAACTCAAAGCTGAAAATAAGTTGTCAGCACAACAAGTTTTAGTGCTTGAATCGGCGCAGCGCTGGCAATATATCGCCATTGGTTTATTTATAATTTTAGCGTTAATTGCGTTGTTTTATGCGATATCGCAAATCCAACGTAACCGGCAATTACATCGATTAGCCATGACCGACGAACTGACGCAAGTGGCAAACCGACGGAGCATTTTGTGGTTTGCTGAAGAAACCCGATTAAAAGCCATTGCTCAACAACAGCAATGGTGTTTGTTGTTGATTGATATTGATTATTTTAAACAATGCAATGATAGTTTTGGCCATGATGCAGGCGATCAGGTCTTAATCCATATTGCTGCTGCGATGAAAAGTCTGCTGCGAACCAGTGATCGGGTTGGGCGGACCGGTGGTGAAGAGTTTTTGCTCGTGGTGCCTGATTTGGGCTTAACGGAAGCCACTGCGATTGCCGAACGTTTGCGGCAAGTTGTGATGCAGCTGAAAATTCCGGATTATCCACAAATAAAGATTACCGTCAGTGTCGGTGTCACCCAAGCAGGCAGTCAGGAAGACGTCCGTGAAGCGATGAGTCGTGCCGACGCAGCGTTATATCAGGCCAAGTCATTGGGTCGTAACAAGGTAGTTGCAGCCTGAGTTACGGCGGTCAACGACGACAGCCCATTTTTAAACAAGGATCCTTTTGTTGTTTAACCCTCATCTGACCCCCTTAACCCCTGGTTTTTTAGTAGTGCATGCCAATTTGCCCGAGCAACTCCGAGCTTTGGTAGTGTCATGGACCAAAGCCTATCCATTAGCTGTGCTCGAGACTGAAACAGTGCTGGTGCAAAGTAATGGTATCGCCCAATGGCTGAAATTAGCGCTGGCGGCGGATCCTGATCCAACGGATCCGACAGAAGGGGGGGCAGGTATCGCGAGTGGTCTGAGCTTACAAATGCCTGGTCGTTTTATTTGGCAACTTTACCGCTGGTTGCTACCGGCCTCTGACATTCCCGAGCAATCTGGTTTTGATAAAAATCAGCTGCGTTGGCGGTTATTCCGGTTGTTACCAAAGCTTGCGCATCAGGATGAATTTCAAGTACTACAAAGCTACCTTGCCGCCGACGAAGGGCAGCGTAAACAGCAACAGCTGGCTTTTAAATTGGCAGATTTATTTGACCAGTACCAAGTCTATCGAGCGGATTGGTTGGCGGCGTGGCAGCAAGGCAAAGATGTCCTGTTAGATCATCGGGGGCAGGCGACACCATTGCCCGCAGAACAACGCTGGCAGGCAGCTTTGTGGCGCGCCATCATTGATGATGTTCCACCAGCCGAACAACAATTCAGTCGTGCCACACTTCATCAGAATTTCTTGCAGGCCGCCCGCGCTTATACCATGACAACCAGACCTGCCGGTTTGCCGCGGCGGGTCATTATCTTTGGTATTTCTAGTTTACCGCAGCAGGTGTTAGAAGCCTTGGCGGCTATTGCGCCTTATACCCAAATCCTGTTGGCGGTGCATAACCCATGTCAGCACTATTGGGCCGATATTATCGCCGACAAAGACTTACTCAAAGCACAACATCAGCGCCAGGTACGAAAAGCGCAAATGCCTGAAAGTTTAGCGCCGGAACAATTACAAAATCATGCGCAACCGTTGTTGGCGGCATGGGGTAAACAAGGCCGCGATTACATTCGGTTATTGGATCAGTTTGATGAAACGCAGGCTCATTTAGACTTGTTCCGTGGACAACGCATCGACCTTTTTAGTAGCAACGATCCTACGCACCTACTGGCACAGCTGCAAAATGACATTCTGGAACTACGTCCGGCGTCGGAAAGTGCCGCTTATTGGCCAGCGTTAAATGAGGCGCAAGCGCAAAGTATCTGTTTTGCCACGGCACATAGCGCCATGCGTGAAGTTGAAATTCTGCACGATGATTTACTGGCTCAGTTTGCTAAAGATCCAACACTAAAGCCGGCTGACGTGATGGTGATGGTGCCGGATATTCATCTCTATGCAGCAGCAATCAGCGCGGTGTTTGGTCGGATCGCCAGAGATGATCCACGCTACATCCCTTTTACCATTGCTGATCAAAGTGCCTTACAACAAGAGCCGTTGTTACAAGCCTTGCAGCTACTATTGCAGTTGCAAACCCAACGATTTACTGCCAGTACGGTGCTGGATTTATTGCAGCTTCCTGCAGTTCAAAGGCGCTTTGGTTTTAGCGGCTCTGATATTCAGCTACTGAAAAACTGGATTGAAGCGGCCAATATTCGGTGGGGGTTAAGTGCCGCCCAGCGTGAAAGTTTGGGTTTGCCATCTGGTTTTGATGACAATAGCTGGCACCGTGGTTTGCAGCGGATGTTACTTGGTTATGCCATAGGTCAAAGTGAACCTTGGCTTGGCATCGCGCCTTGTGCGCAAGTCGGTGGGCTGTCGGCAGCGCTGGCAGGGCAATTGTCACAGTTGTTACAGCAATTGACCCAAGCCTGGCAACAAAGTGCTTCCCGGCGCAGTCCAGAGCAGTGGCGTGCATGGTTGCAACAATTGTTGGCTGATTTTTTCGAAGCCGAAAATGAGCAAGAACAAAGTTTGCTCGACAAGCTACAACAAACGTTGGCGGAGTGGCTGGACCAATGCCAGCAAGCGGGACTCAACGACGAATTAGAATTGAGTGTGGTCAGTGCCGCTTGGTTGGAAGGTTTTTCAGCCCAAGGCTTAGCGCAACGATTTTTAGCCGGCGCAGTCAACTTTGCGACTTTAATGCCAATGCGGGCGATCCCATTTGCACAAATTCATTTGCTCGGAATGAATGATGGTGATTTCCCGCGGCAAATGATCAAACAAGATTTTGATTTAATGGCTGCAAACTATCGGCCAGGCGATCGTTCCCGCCGTGATGACGACCGTTATTTGTTTCTGGAAGCGATGCTCTCGGCAAGGCAACGCCTGCGGATCAGTTGGGTGGGGCATAGTGTGCACGACAACAGCGAACGCGCACCTTCCGTGCTGGTGGGGCAGCTACGGGATCATCTTGCAGCGGTGCGGCGCATCGAATCCAAAGGTAAAATCTTGAAAGCGGATGCTTTTTTAGATGCGATCACTGTGCATCATCCGCTACAACCTTTTAGTCGCCGTTATGTTGCGACAGACTCGAATTTGATGAGCTATCAGCACGAATGGCAGGCACTGCATCAGGGCGTGGCAAGTTTAAAGTCGCCAGAACCTGGTGTGTTAGAGGCGGCTGAGCAGTCGGTGGTCTGGGATTTAGATCGGCTCAGCGGTTGGTTAAAAGATCCGGTGAAGTTTTTCTTTCGTCAGCGTCTTAAAGTCAGTTTTGAAACGGACAGTTTAAGCCAGCAAAACACCGAAAATTTTGCTCTGGATGGGCTGGAACGTTGGCAGCTGCAACAGCGATTACAGCAAAAAATCAGCAAAGCGATCACCGCTGGCGTGCCCTGGCAGCAAGCATTAACTCAAGAGCTCTCGTTGATTGCAGCAGAAGGTTTATTGCCGGTGGCGTCTGCTGCCACTTTGTTGTCGGAGCAATTTCAACAACTACTGTCGCCGCAAGCCGAACAGCTACAGAAATTAGTGATTCAATATGGCGCTCCTTTGGCGCAGCCGGTTTGGTGTGAATTTACCGCCGGCGACCAACAGGCTGGTGACTGGTTGCGCGAGTTGCGGCCGCTGCAGGCTGATGATTTACCACAAGCAACTGATGCTGATCAGCCAAAGGCGGACTTTGTGCAACTGCATTGGTTAGTCGGGGCTTTGTACAAAGACAAACAGCTCGATTACCGGCAATTATTAAAACCCTGGTTGCAACAATTGTTGGCCGCTGCCAGTGGCGTGGCGCTACAGACGGAACTTGTTGCCGTCGATGGTTGTATGACATTGCCGCCTTATTCACAAGAACCGGCGCATCGGCAATTGCAGCAGTTATTCCAGTGGTTAAGTCTGAGTTTGTGCCGGCCGTTGCCTGTTGAGTTGGGCTGTGCCAGATTGTTATTGCAGGCCGAATTAGCGCCTGGCAACTCGCTCGACGCTAAACTTCAAAATCAGCTGGAAAAACGCTATCAAGGCGATGGATTTACGCCGGGCGTGTTGTCGCGTAACCCTTATTTAGCAAGGGCATTTCCTGATTTCGCAGCGTTATGGGCAGAAGGCGAACTGGTGTCGGTGTCCATCGCGTTATATCAAGGATTGCGCGATTACCTGCGATCTGCCGGTATTGCGGAGCGGCAATAATATGCGCCAGAGCGGGAGTTTAACCTGATGCAAAAATTAGACTTATTGCAGTTGCCGCTGCAAGGCAATGCGCTGATTGAAGCCAGTGCCGGAACGGGTAAAACCTATACCATTGCAGCTTTGTATTTACGGGCGGTGCTGGGGCATGGTGGCCAGGCGCCGCTATTGCCACCGCAAATTTTGGTGGTGACCTTCACCGAAGCGGCCACCGGTGAGCTCACCGAACGGATCCGACAACGCTTAAGTAGTGGCGCCCGGTTTTTCCGTGATGCCTATGCTGCCACTGAGCATGATGCCGAAACTGCAGCAAGCACTTTGACGTCGGATCCGGTGTTGCAACAACTGGCCGCTGCTTTTCCCAAAGCGCACTGGCCGCATTGCGCGATGCAGCTGGAACTTGCGGCGCAGTGGATGGATGAAGCAGCTATTTCGACCATTCACGGCTGGTGCAACCGGATGTTATCC
>JAHJNE010000452.1 GCA_018820995.1 Gammaproteobacteria bacterium
CAAAACCGGTTGTCGATGTTGTTGGCGGTAATGCACCGTCATGCCGGTATTCAGATGTCCGATCAGGATGTTTTCGTCAACGTGGTTGGTGGGGTTAAAGTCAATGAAACTGGCGCTGATCTGGCGACATTGTTGGCGTTGGTCTCAAGCTTTCGCAACAAACCTTTACCCATCGATTTAGTCGTTTTTGGTGAAGTGGGTCTGTCAGGAGAAATCAGGCCAGTCCCTAGCGGACAGGAACGCTTAAGAGAAGCCGCGAAACACGGATTTAAACGTGCAATTGTACCCGCAGCGAATGTGCCCAAAGATGCAATCCCTGGCATGACCGTGATAGGCGCAACGAAGTTGACTGAAGCGTTGGAAGCTTTATAGATAATTAAAGAGTGAGGTTTGAACGTAAAAAACAGAGTTAATTATCAACAAAACTAATAATTAACTCTGATTTCAAGTTCGATACGTTAGGATTGCGGGAAGTTCAGCGCCAATACGGCTTTAGCATCATCACGTAGTTTGGTCAGACCCAGTTGGTCGTAACTGTTGATCATCAGTTGCAGTGCATCAGCAACTTTTGGTGAATCACGATGAAATTCAACAATATACTTAGCGCGATTGGCGGCAGCTAGGTGGGCTCCACGACGGCTATAATAGTCGGCAACCAGCAATTCGTGACGGACCAGCTTTTCATTGATGTCCTGCATCCGCGCCTTTCCATCCGCAGCGTATTTACTGTTTGGAAAGGTCGAGGTCAGAATTTTGAAGTCATCAAATGCCTGTTTGGTGCTGGCTAAATCGCGGTCTGCGCGGTCAACACCAAAAAACTCCTGAAATGAGTTTGCGTCAGCTTTTTGATTGGTCAGGCCCCGCATATAATAAACGTAGTCGAGGTCGGGGTGATTCGGGTTCAACCGGATAAAACGGTCGATACTGGCCAGACATTGTTTCGCGTCACCGGCCTGATGGTACGCATAGATTAAATCTAACTGCACTTGACGTGCGACCGGCCCAAATGGAAAACGGCTTTCCATGGCTTTTAGCATTTCAATGGCTCTGCTGTATAATCCAGAGTCCAAAACATCTTTGGCATCGTTGTAAGCTGCCTGAGCGGTTTGATTGGTATTGACCAATTGTTCTTCAGGTTTGTTGCCAGCACAGGCGCAAAGCGCTGCAGAAATACACAAAACTACAAATAATTTAGCTTTCATTGAAAAATCCAGGACCATTTCAGCCGATTGGCTGTCTAGTCTTCTATAAAGTCGTTAAAATAACTGCAATACACCGATTCTAACCCAGACTGTTCGGGTATGCACACAGGATAACTGGTTCCGACATGACAAAACAGATAAAACTTACAGAAATTGTACCTGATCATCTCTACGGTAAACGCTTGGATCAGGTTCTGGCGGAAATGTTCCCTGATTATTCGCGATCGCGGATAAAAGAATGGATCCTGGCCGATTGGGTCAATATTAATGGTCGTTTATGTAATGTGCCAAGAGAGAAATTGCTTGGTGGTGAAAATATCGAAATTAATGCCGAATTACCGGACGATGAACGATTTGAAGCCGAAGCCATTGATTTAAATATTGTTTATGAAGATGAACATATTTTAGTGATCAATAAACCTGCCGGTCTGGTGGTCCACCCTGGCGCAGGAAATCATGACGGTACTTTGCTAAACGCTTTGTTACATCATTGCCCGGGCATCGCTGAAGTACCTCGTGCAGGCATTATTCACCGTCTAGATAAAGACACTACTGGTTTGATGGTGGTCGCGAAAACAATCCCAGCGCAGACGCATCTGGTTGAAATGATGCAGGCACGTGAAATCACCCGTGAATATGAAGCCATTGCGCATGGCGCGATGACTGCCGGTGGTATGGTTGACGAGCCAATTGGTCGTCATCCTACGAAACGCACCCATATGGCGGTGACTTCGTCGGGCAAACCGGCCGTGACGCATTACCGGGTGATGGAGAAATTTCGCAATCACACTCGGCTACGCTTACGTCTGGAAACCGGTCGGACGCACCAAATACGTGTCCACATGACATACATTAACTACCCATTGGTCGGCGATCCGGTTTATGCCGGTCGGCCACGTCCGCCGCGTAAAGCGGATGAGTCGTTGTTGGTGGTGCTGCGCGCCTTTAAGCGTCAGGCATTGCATGCGGCAATGTTACGGTTAGCTCATCCAATCACCGGTGAATTGTTGGAATGGCATGCACCCATTCCGGATGATATGGTTGAACTCACCCAGGCTCTGCGTGAAGATACCGCGATCCACGGCATGGACAACCAGTAATGTCGACGCCGCTCTGGTTACAGCCCGATTGGCCGGCGCCGGCATCTGTCAGCGCTTTGTCGACAACCCGGCAAGGCGGTTTCTCTACCGGTGTTTTTGCAAGCCTGAATCTGGGTAGCCATGTCGGCGATGACGCTATATTGGTCGAGAAAAATCGAGACTTATTGCAACAACAGGCTGCCATGCCTGGCGCTCCGGCATGGCTCAATCAAGTGCACGGTTGTGATGTATTAGATTTAGCAAAATGGCAGGGTGATGTCGTTAGTGCCGATGCGGCGGTAAGCAATGAAGCAGGTAAAGTCTGTTTAGTGATGACCGCCGACTGTTTGCCAGTGTTGTTTTGCAATGTGCAGGGGACAAAAGTTGCTGCTGCTCATGCTGGCTGGCGCGGTTTGTGTGATGGTGTGCTGGAGCAAACCTTGGCGCACTTTGACAATCCTGCGGACGTGATGGTCTGGTTTGGTCCTGCAATCGGCCCCGGACAATTTGAAGTCGGCGCTGAAGTTAGAGCCGCATTTTTAGCAAAAAATGCTATCGCCAATCAAGCATTTGTTCCTCAAGGTACTAGCAAATATCTGGCGAATATTTATCTATTAGCTCGTCAGCGGTTAATGGCCGCTGGCGTCTCTAGGTTTTACGGTGGAGACTACTGCACTGTGACTTCACCTGAACTGTTTTTTTCCTATCGACGTGATGGCCAGACGGGGCGGATGGCGAGCTGTATTTGGCTTCGTTAACAGCGTTACTGAGTTATTTGTTGATGTAAGTCAAATTTTTGACGTTTGCTGCTTGAAAATGCAGCAAGCCCCCTCCATCTTAATTCCATCACACCATGTTTGATGGAGTCAGTTATGCGGTTAGAACGTTTTACCAGTAAATTTCAGGAAGCCATTGCTACTGCCCAGTCGCTTGCATTAGGGCGTGACCATCAATTTATTGAACCAGTGCACTTAATGCATGCCTTGTTGAATCAGGACGGCGGAAGTGTGCGCGACTTGCTGACAAAAATCGGTACCAACTTACACGAGTTGCGTTCAAAAGTGTCGCAGGCCATAGAGCGTTTACCCAAAGTTGAAGGCAGCGACGGCAATTTACAATTGTCCGGTGGGACCATCAATCTTTTGAATTTGTGCGATAAACTAGCGCAAAAACGCAAAGACCAATTTATATCCAGTGAATTATTCGTCCTTGCTGCTTGCGATGATAAAGGCGAGTTAGGCAGTTTACTGAAGCAACTTGCACTGACCAAAGAAGCCGTTGAAGCGGCCATCGAGCAATTGCGAGGCGGCCAAAAAGTCGACGACGCGAATGCCGAAGACACCCGTCAGGCGCTGACCAAATACACCATCGATTTAACCGCTCGGGCAGAAGCCGGCAAGCTAGACCCGGTGATTGGCCGTGATGAGGAAATTCGCCGCTGTATTCAGGTGTTGCAGCGTCGGACTAAAAATAATCCGGTGCTAATTGGTGAGCCAGGTGTGGGTAAAACCGCTATCGTCGAAGGGTTGGCGCTACGCATCGTTAATAATGAAGTTCCTGAAGGATTGAAGAACAAACGTGTTTTGTCACTTGATCTTGGTTCATTGCTGGCCGGTGCCAAATATCGTGGTGAGTTTGAAGAGCGCTTAAAAGCAGTGTTATCGGAACTTGCTAAAGAAGAAGGGCAGGTGATTTTATTTATTGATGAAATTCACACCATGGTCGGGGCTGGCAAAGCCGATGGCGCCATGGATGCCGGCAATATGCTAAAACCGGCGTTAGCGCGTGGTGAACTGCACTGCCTTGGCGCAACGACCTTAGATGAATACCGTAAATACATCGAAAAAGATGCAGCGCTGGAGCGGCGTTTTCAAAAAGTCTTGGTTGAAGAGCCTTCGGTGGAAGATACCATCGCCATTTTGCGCGGTTTAAAAGAGCGGTATGAATTACATCATGGCGTCGACATTACCGATCCGGCAATTGTCGCTGCGGCAACCCTGTCACATCGTTACGTCAGTGATCGGCAGCTGCCCGATAAAGCCATTGATTTAATTGACGAAGCCGCTTCTAGTATCCGGATGCAGATGGATTCGAAGCCGGAAGAACTCGACCGCTTAGAGCGTCGGATTATTCAGTTAAAATTGGAAGACAACGCACTGGCCAAAGAAACTGACGATGCCAGTAAAAAACGGCGTGAATTTATCGTCGAGCAAATTGTTGAATTGGATTCCAAATACAATGAGCTGGATGAAGTTTGGAGTTCAGAGAAGGCTGCATTACAAGGCACGCAAAGTATTAAAGCCGACTTAGAGCAAGCGCGCTTGGATATGGAAGTTGCGCGTCGTGCCGGTGATTTGAACCGGATGTCACAACTGAAATACGAACGTATTCCGGCGCTGGAAAAACGTCTGGATTTGG
>JAHJNE010000048.1 GCA_018820995.1 Gammaproteobacteria bacterium
CGATGTTACCACCATCCTGCGGCGCCACACTACTGCCAATACTGATGGAAACGGGTAACTGCAGGCCTTCAACAGCAAAAGGCTCACTAAAAAGGTATTGCAGTTGATCAATAATCAACTGCAGTGCAGGTGGTTGGTCAAGATCCGATTTACCGCTGACTTCCATCGTAACAGCCAAAGCAAATTCGTCGCTGCTCAGCCGCGCCAACGAATGTTCAGGAAACGATTGCTTGAGCCGATCCGCAACTTCCAGCAACAGCAAATCGCCTATTTGCGGACCAAAATTATCATTGATCCGCTTAAAACGATCCAAATCAAACAGGATCACTGCGACTGAAAAACCTGGTATGAGTTGATCCAGACGTTGGGAAAAAGCATTCCGATTCATAAGTCCGGTTAAACGATCAGTCGCCGCCGACTTTTCTAACAATGCCTGCTGCGCTTTTCGCTCAGTGATATCCAACAATTGCACCATACAGTACAACTGCCCTCGCTCGTAGTATGGAGAACTTATCAATTCAGCCTGCAAGGTTTGCCCATTCTGCAACAACAGTTCAACTTCGTCGATATAGGGCGGCTTGGAGTCAGGGGCTTCTAAACGTTGGAAATAGCGATCGGCAATATCCTGAGTCAGCCCCGGCGACACTTCCGTGACATGCTTTCCTTGTATTTGCTGCCTGGATTGATAACCGAGCAATTTTGCCCAGCGGGTGTTGGCTGTTTTGATATAACCCGCTTTATCGCGGATCATAAAACCATGGCTCAAACTATCGACTGTGGCGCGGTAACGTTGTCGGCTTTGCACCAATACTAAATAGAAAAATCCAAAAAGACAGGCTAATTTTGTGATTGAGGCTACTGAATAGACGGCTGGCAGGTTCCACTGATATTCGTTAGATATTGGTATCAAAACAGTAATGACGGCTCTTAACATCAAAATAAAACCAAGCACTCTATATTCAGGTAATCGTCTCCAAAACCATAACCCACTCAAGGCAAATACAATGGTCATTACCGTATAGTGCACTAACGCCATGGGTGACAGTAATGATGCGAACGGGTCGCCCCATTGCGCACTCGCACGAAGTACAGCAGCTATTATCACCAACACCCATAGTTCGCTGCGCCAGCGCGTCAGATCAGCGCCAACTGCCCAGCGTGACCCAAACCAATATCCACACCACCCCCCCAGAGCAAGCAAGCTGACAATATCAATACGAAAGGCATAACCCGGGAGCAGCGCTGGCGGTAAATACCAATAAAGCAACATGATGGTGAGACTGAGATGGCCCAGGCCCCAAAACAACGCGTGGAAGTCCCTTCTTTGCACCCACCATAGGAAGATCAGCAACACACAAAGCAGTGCGTCGACAATCATAGAAACAAGCGCCATTTCCTGCATGTCAGGCTCCAACGGTATCATTTATCCTTCGCATTACAGCTTAGGCTATCGTGTATATTATGCTGATTTTTATGCTAAAACTGTAGTTTTATCAGCTTTACATCAGAAAAACCTAAAATACAAAAACGAATTTTGAAAAGACGTTTTGCTGCTCGATGTCAATCACAAATAAAACCAAGCGACGGGGCTTTGCAGGTGGCGGTCGATGCCCCCTCCTGCAATGCATAGAATAAAACTAGCGGGAACAAAACAGAAAACTACTTACAACTCCGTTGAATAAACATCTATCCAGACTTTTTCGTTGTAGGACATCGCCAGATTATTATCGTAATAAGCCGCTTCATTGATGAAGGTTGGATACACCACTTCGGTACCGTCATAGGCTACTTCTTCACCACTGAACAGCGTAAAAAGAGGCTGACCTGGTTTGATCGGTTGATAATC
This sequence comes from Gammaproteobacteria bacterium, assembly GCA_018820995.1. Classification (GTDB taxonomy): domain Bacteria; phylum Pseudomonadota; class Gammaproteobacteria; order Enterobacterales; family Alteromonadaceae; genus Pararheinheimera. The sequence goes on from JAHJNE010000048.1 coordinate 1,847, forward strand.
GCGATCCTGAATGTTTTTATGCACCATGCCTAAGCGCTCGCCATTCTCGGCAACAGGCAAGCTCACACTATGTAAATATCGGAAAGCTTCCACCCTTTTTGGCAGTTCAGGCAATGTGCCCTGATTATAATGCTCAATAAAGTCGAGAATATGCTGAGTCATTTCATGCATTTGCTCCAGCACATCCTGGCGCAATACCGATTGCGATTGCGGCCCAACTTCTACAATCACGCCGTATGTTCCAATGGTACACAGCAGTGCATGATCTTCAGCTTTAAAATGATCTTCATCTCGGGAAATCACCGCTTCCGGCATTTTTAAAGCGATGTAACCAGCCAGTAGATTATACAGCGCCCCCGGTTGCGTCAGGATGAGGCAAGCCCCCATATTGCTGGTGGTATTGTGTAAATCTATCAGGAAGTCGGTTTTTGCTGCTCCTTTGGGACCCAATTCAGCATTGATGACCTTCGCCCGACTTTGCTCGTAATCGGCCAGGTTTGGATTTGCTAAATCGACGGTTTTAAACTGCCGGTTTAAATCACTGTCGAGATATCTTTTATTCGCTTGGTGTGCCATTGGGTTGGCCAATAAAGTCCGGCAATGAAAGCTTGGCCGCTGCATCAACTCTGGCTGATTCCGATATTGTTTTTCCAGATAAACGCCTGAAAACTCATTACCATGGGTACCGCCGACAATTGCGACGGTGCGCACCTGCTCTAATGGCTGGGTATGTTTTACTGCGTCAATTGCTGGCACTTGGATGTTTGATTCAGGGGGCGCTGTGATAATTGATACATCTGACATGGACATCTCCGGCTTGTTGGCTAAGCACCGAGCAAGGTCAAGAGTGCTTTGGCATCTGAAAAGATGTTCATTATGCCCGAGCCATTGCTGCTTTTGAATGAAAATCAGATATTCATGCAGAAAAATTGGATATAAATTTTATTTTGACAGGTGATGCAGGTGATTTTACGAGTGACTTTTAAGCTGATTTTAACCGCGCCCTAAAAAGCTATTTAAACTTAGGCCACAGAACGTTGTTCTACCATCAGACAAGGAATGCGCATTTGTTCAGTCAGACTGCGGTTTAATAGATCCTGCGCTGCTGGCGTACATTTGCCACATTGACTACCAACACCCAAGCACTGCTTTAGCTCGCGCATCGAACAAGCACCTTCGGCGACATGTTGCCGGATTGCTTTGTCGGTCACTGCTTTACAAACACAAATATACATAACCGCTTTTCTCCTAAGAAACGCCGTCATGCTAATCTAATTAAGAACAATTATCAATACTGTTGTTTAAAAATAGCACAAACAACAGTTCAAAATATTGCGGAACCACCTTTACTGCGTTTCGATGTTGCGCCTGTGTTCTGGACATAAAAAAGCGAAACAGTTTACACAGTTTCGCTTTTTAAAATCATTGTTCACTTGATTGCTGACGCCAAACTCATGCTAAATCGACAAGCAACAACTTAAGTGAATGACTTAGCTTAGTAACCAAAATTAATGGCTATTGTCTTCTTCCATCGCTTCGAGCAGAGTTTCTTGCAGTTCGACTGGAGAAATTACAATGCCCGGCTCATCAGCATGTGGGAACACGGCAATTGACAATTCGTCACCATCTAAACCGTTAGTCCATTTATCAAGCCATGTGCTGATATCAACCGCTTGGGCTGAACAGTTTGCCCAGTCACCTTCAATCCAAAGCTCAGCGACTTCGGCATGTGGCCAAACCGGAATACAACGCTCATCTTCGGCAGTTACCAGAACAAAACCTTCTTCGTCGGTCAGGATCCAGATTTTTTCCAAGTCAGCCACTGCGGTAATAAAATAATCGTAACGCTGTTCAGCATCCAATTGAGTGACTTTTTTCAGTTCGTCCGCAGACAGTGCGTATTCCATAGTTTTACCTTTCACTTGGTTATTGGTGTTTTATACCCGCTATGATGAACCAAAGTCGGACTTTCGCCTAGTCCTTTGTGGTTGTTAGAGCGGCTTTAGACGCACTGGCACCTGGCTGTAGCAAATATCCAGCGCACCGTTGCCTTTATGCTTAAAGAATTCATTGCCGCGCAGCCGTCGCTGCGTCAGTGCCTCTGCGAACGCCGGGCTACTGGTGTCTTGCCATTGTAGCGGCAGTTGTGCGCTTTTGGCTAAATCGCTACCCAGACTGGCTTTTAAAATCCGGCTTCGAGACTTTGGATCAGTAATAATACCGCCCGTTTCACTCGGGCCAAACTTCACTAAATTGAGCAGCTCAGCTCCCCACACGACTTTCGCAAATACCGACATATTTCGATCCAGATGACGCGGGGCTTGACCGCGCATCAAAGCAAAATCTGTGGTCCCACTGTTGGCATCATTGTCCCGCGCCATATTAATAGTTAATGGACAGCTCAGTAACCATTCTTGTCCATTGTCACGACCAACGGCAAATCCTTGGTTAAAGCCAGTTTCTGCTGCAAATATTTCGGGTTTTTGAACCAATGTATACCGATCCGCCGCCCGCACCGGCCAGCTAAATTCTGCCTCAACCCCAGGCCAGTTCTGATTGGTCAGCGTTGGATGTTTCTCATCCTCCGGCAAACCGGCTTGTAACACAAATTGGTCAATTACCCGATAAAAAGTCAGTCCCTGATAAAAACCAGCACGGACCAATTGGCGAAATCTTTCGGTATGGCGCGGAGCAAACTGATCAGCAAGCTTAAACACCACGGTGCCCTGCTCCAACTGCAGGTAAACTAACTCTGATTGTGGCATATCAAGCCATACTTCTTCTGCGGCTTGGACTTGAGCCACTGCACAAACAAGAACCATCGAGCCGACTAATCTCTTGATCACATTCATCTCTTCTCATCCTTTTTTTCAGAAATATTACGCAGCATCAACTGAATAAATGTCAGTGTTATCAAACTGCTTTAGAGCAATGTGCTCCGCGAGCTGTGAGGGTCTACATTTTCAAGGCATTGGTGCAGGAAGCAGTTGTTCAGCAGCCAGCAGCAATATCGCATATCGCCCGCCTTTCGCTAAAA
>JAHJNE010000453.1 GCA_018820995.1 Gammaproteobacteria bacterium
GTCCTAAAAATGATAGGTCATTCCCACACCAAGCTGACGAGCTTCACCGCGCAATTGAGTGACTGCTGATAACGCAGCAATCGAATCAAATTTAAGCTCGGTGTACTTTTTGTTCAACAAATTTTTACCAAAAACAGCAAGTTCCAGTTCTGGCAGCGGTTGATAAGCGATCCGGCCATGCCACAAAGTGTAACCATCTTGCTTGGTATATGGGCTTTCATATTGATCAAAAAAGAATTCGGATTGATAGACAAACCCCAGTTGCAGCAACACATGATCAACGACGCCCGACAAGTCATATTCAAGTTGACCGCTGGCCATCCACTCAGATGTAAACGGCAAACGATTGTCGGCAACAAAATAGGCATTGCCCTGATCGGACCCAAGATCTGCTTTTGGAATATGCCCCAGCGCTAAATCCAGCTTTAACGCCGCTGCTGGCCGCCAGCTCATTTCAGCTTCAAGGCCATAAATTTTTGATTGACCCGCATTTTTAAGCACATGATACGGTGCTGGCCCGGTGGTTTGGTTCACAAACACCTGTTGATCCTGGTAATCATAATAAAATGCTGCCCAGTCCAGGCTTAGCCGCTGTTGTGGCAATTGATAGTGGCCACCAGCTTCAAACGCGGTCAGACGCTCCGGTGCATAGGTCGAATCTATCGCTTGCTGCGGGCTTGTCGAGTAACCGCCATTGTAGCCACCGGCTTTAAAACCACGCGACAGACTGTAATACTGATTGTAGTTGTTATTGATTTTTTGCAGCAGCGCCAACTTACCGGACCATTCGCTGTCCGCAACTTCACCGGCTAAATCCCAGAATTTGCTGATATACACCGGCACCGTATCTAAGTCGGCACGCGCAATATAATCCGTTTGTTCCCGTGTATAGCGAACCCCTGCCGTCAAAGTCCAGTCATCATTCAGCGGTTGATCTAACTGGGTATAGGCAGAAACAGATTGGTTATCCAACTGATTAAAATACAAAAATTGTGCAGGCACAGCTGCGAGCGCCGGAATGGAGCGAAAATCACGGAATAAATCTAAGTCGTTTTGCTGATCCAGAGTTTCTTTTAAATAAAACAAACCGGAAATCCAGTACCGACCGTCTTGCTGAACCGTCAGGCTCAGCTCCTGACTAAAAAATTCGTTGTCTGAATCAAAACTGCCTTCAATAAAATTACCCGGGCCGTCGGAATCAAACGAATGAAAACGCTGTAAATCCTTCACCGCAGTGACCGACTTTAACTGATAACCGGGTGCCAGTTCACCGCTGATGTTCACGGTACCGGTCCAACCTTCGGTGTCATGCTTTTTATCGTAAGTATCAGCGACCGTTTGCCAATAATCGTCACTGGGTACCGACAGCCCAAAACTATCAACACAGTTGCGGGTCCCGACTTGCGACAACGGACACAAAGCACCGCTGCCGTCTGCTGCCAGAATGCCCGCACTGTAAATAGGCTTAGGCGCACCTTCGATATCTTCCAGCGTCAGCTTGCTTGTGATAGTCCAGTTTTCAAGTTCGGTCCGAATTATCAAGCGTAAGTTATTGTGGCGCATGCCACCGTCCTGCCCCAATGGAAACAGGTTTTGCATACTGTAATTATAATCGCGATGCTGCACCGCGAGTCGGGCTGACGTTTGCTCCGTCAACGGCACATTCACAGCTGCGGTCAGCTGGCGCGTATCGTGTTCTGCAACTTCAGCACTGACATAACCACCAAATTCTGCTTCCGGTTGCCGCGACATTAACAAAATGGCACCACCCGTGGTATTGCGACCAAACAGCGTACCCTGAGGACCACGCAGAACATCAACTTGTTGTAAATCAAACAGACTACTGCTTAAAAAATTGGCGCCACCACTGACCACGTCATCACTGTAAATAGCAATCGGAGAGATCGTCGAGGTGTTGTAATCAAACATGCCAACACCACGGATATTAAAAGAGGGTGTTGTACCTTCGCCAGACACTGTCGAAGCCAGTAAATTAGGCGCCAGACCCGACAATTGCGTGGTGTCGGCAATGCGCCGTTGCGCCAATGCGTCCCCATCAAGGCTGGTCACTGCCAACGATACTTCCGACTTTGGTTGAGGCCGCTTCTGAGCATAAACTTCTATGACTTCGACGCTGGATTCACCCGCAGTGACGTTAGTTTTGACGTCTTCGGCAGCCAAAGCCAAAGTCACAGGAGCAAACAGCACGCTCACTGCAAGGGTAGTAAAAATTGAGTCTGTCATCACAAATCCAAATTAAAGAATATATGTTGGCAGTCAATTGCCGCTGAGGTCGTCCGTGCAGAATAGGTACTGAAGTGGGCTAAGCATAGCCTGCCACACATCTATTGAGCCAGTACAAGGTAGAAAATAGCGCGAAAATTGTCGAAAAAGAGTCGTTTGGAAAAGAATGTGCGCCTAGTCAGCAAATTTCAGGAAAAAAAAGTCCCAAAAGCGCTGCCAACACTGTTTTTGCCCCTTTATTCTTTGCAAGTTAATGCATAAGCTCAAGGTATTCACTCAAAACAATGTTGTTACCTGACGAGGTCAATGACCGATCGGGTCCGTAAGGAAGTGCCAGGCATGTTGTTTTTGCAAAGTTATACTGAAGTTCAGGAATTGCCCGCTTTATCCACTTATGTTCGGTTGTTTACAGCACGTCAACACGGTCAACCGCTGCTGATTAAACAAATGGACAAAAATCGGCCGCAGCTGCAGTTTGATTTAGCGGATTTGCAACCACAACTGCCCGCAGTTTTACAAAGTTGGTCGGACAATCAATACGACTACCAGAGCTTTTCGGCGACCGCTTTACCAGAGCAGCTTAGCCAGATGTTTGGCAATCTCGCCGCGGCCAACCTTGGCGTGCAGCTACAGTGGATGCTGCAGCTCACCTTATTACTGGAATCATTCCATCAGCAACAATTGGTACTGGGTGATTTACGAGCTTGCGCTGTGTTTCGCTGCGCCAATAGCCGCGCACTGGTATTGCTGGACGCGTCGCAAGCGGCAGCAATTAGCAGTATCAATAGCCTGCAAGTTTATCAGCAGAACGATCTGAACGCGCTGCGGACGATTGCTCCTGAAGCCACAGGCCGGGTCAATGCGCCCTTGGATCATCGGACTGACCTCTATAGTCTGGGTGTATTGTTTTATGCGATCGTTGCCGGCCGTTATCCATTTGAACAACAACAACCGCTTGAGTTAGTGCATGCACATATTGCGCTCACACCTGCACCATTACTGACGATCCCGGCCACACTGAATTTAATCATCACCACTTTGCTGCAGAAAAATTCAAATCAGCGTTACAGTCAGGTCAGCGGACTACGCCATGATCTCGAGCTGCTATTGAACCAGTGGCAACAACAGCAACAACTGACACTGCCGGAATTATCATTGCGGCTTGGTGATCGACAATTGCAGTTCTCCAGAGAGCTGTATGGCCGTGAATCGCAGCAAGCACAACTACTTGCGATGTATCAACAAGTACGACAACATTCCAAAAACCAGTTGTTGCTTATTGAAGGTTACTCCGGCATCGGTAAAACGGCCCTGATTGACCAGCTCTACCGACAAACATTGATCGAACGGCCACATTTTTGCCGTGGCAAATTTGATCAGTATCAGCGCAATCAGTTGTATAGCGCCTGGCAACAACTGCTCACGGAATTATCCGAACAGCTATTACAGGAAACTGCCGAACAACTGCAGATCTGGCAACACCGGTTTAAACAAGCATTAGGCCCTCAAATTCCAATATTGCTGGCGCTCATGCCCTATTTGCAACCGCTGTTTGGCGAGCAACCGTCAACTCCGCAAAACTCAGACACTGCGCCAGGGGTGAATCCAAATATTGACCAGCTGATGCTGCAATTTTTCGCAGTGATCGGTCAAATTTGTCATGATGCTTCGCGGCCTCTGGTATTGCTGCTGGATGATGTGCAATGGGCTGACAATTCTAGCTTGCGCTTATTACAGGCGCTGCTGACTGATGGCGGGATCTGTGGCATCTTGTTCATCTTGTCGTATCGAGACAATGAAATGGATCAGGTGCATCCACTTCGCCACGTCCTGCAAAAACTTGAAGAAACCGGGGTAAAACCACGACGGATTGAACTGAAATCGTTAGACCTACCAGCAGTGACCGCTTGGCTTGCCGACACATTGCGCCAGCCACAAGAACATTTAACAAACTTCAGTCAGCTACTGATCGAAAAGACCAGCGGCAACCCATTCTTTCTAAGACAATTTTTGCTAATGCTGCAGCAAAAACAACTCCTAAACTGCGATGATAAAGGTCATTGGAGCTGGGATATGAGCGCTATTGCCCGGCAAAATATCACTGACAATCTGGTAGAGCTCACGGCTCAACGTTTTGCTTCACTGTCGCCGGCGGCGCATCAATTGCTCAAGGTGGCGGCTTTATTAGGCGAGACAGCCGATCTGCACGTCGTCGGCGCAGTGCTGCAGCAATCCTATCTGGCATTACAACCGGTGATTGCTGAGGTGGTACAGGCCGGGATCATGACGGCCTATAGTCAGCAACATGGTGCCCCAATTTCTAGCCTGCGCTTTGTGCATGATCGATTGCAACAATCGGCGTTTGCACTTCTGAACGAAGATGCCACCCAACTGCATCGTGCAATTGCCGATTATTACCTGCAAGATCAGAGTGAAGAAGCGCAACAACAATATTTATTCGCCTTTATCGACCATCTGAATGCGGCGGGCGCTAATGCCATTAATCATTATGGCGACATCAAGGTTGCGCAACTGAATATTGCCGCAGCACGCCGGGCACATGCCAGTAATGCCTGGTATGAAGCTGAAGCCTATTATCAGCGTACTTATGAGCTTTGCCACGACACCACCCCAGCAGCAAGCAACAATTCTTCTGCCAACGGCCTGTGGTTTGACAGTTTGTTAGGAATGGCCAACTGCCAATACCTGACCCAACAATATGATGCAGCAGGAAACAGCTGCCAGCAGTTGAAGTTAATCGCTCAGCAACCGCTTGCCCGTATGTTGATCGCACGACTGGAAATCTTATTGTTGTTCGCCCGCAATGACTTTGCGCAGGCCTTTGACATCGCACAACAAGTCTTGCTGCCTGTCGGCGTGGATATCAGCCAGTTGGAAGATATTGGCCAACGTTATCTTCAGCTGGAGCTGTTGTACGATAAAACCCAAATCAGCCAACTAGCATATCAACCAGGATTAACGAGTGCAGAGCTGTTGATGGCAATGGAAATTCTGAATACGCTGCTCACCGTGGCTTATCTGGTCAGCCCACTGCATTATCTGGCCGTGAGTTATGCGCTGGTCAGTTTAAGCATCAAAAACGGCAACAGCGCCGCAGCCAGCAAAGCTTATTCCACCCATGCCATGAATCTTTGTGGCGCTTTTGGCCAATACAAAGAAGCGCTGGATTTTGCTGATCTGGCCATTGTGGTCAATCAACAATACCAAGGCAAATTTGCCCCCGAACTTAACTTTCAGCGCGCCGCCACCGTGTTGCCATGGAATGCGCCACTGCAAAACAGTTTGCAGGCGCTGGAACAAAACGTTTATCAGGCGCTGAGCCAGGGCAATCTGGAATATGCAGCGCATTCAGCACTGTTTTTCAGTTTTTATCAGAGTCTTAGCGGCACGATATTGGATGAAGTCGCCGCCAATATGCACAAATATCGCCAGTTCATCACCGAGAAAAAATTCGCCTACAACCTCGAATTTATCCGGCTGTGGCAGCAGTATGTGCTGAATTTACAAGCCACTGAGGGTGATCCGCTGCAGCTTTGTGGCGAAGCTTTTGATGAAGCTCAGCAGCGACCTGTACTTGAGCAAAGCAACAACCTGACCATTCTGTTTTGCTATCACAGCATCAAGCTGATGTTGGCTTATTTATTTGACGATGATGACACTGCTATTCGCCACTATCAGGCGGCATTACCGCTGACCGGTGTCGCAATGTCGTTATACCATCAGACTGAGTTTTATTTTTTCTCAGCGTTACTCGCCACCAGACTTTGTCAACGAAGCCCGGAAATGCAATCAGAATGGCAACCTCTGGCCGAACAATACCTGCAAATGTTGCGGCAATGGACCGAGTACGCTGCAGACAATCATCAGCATAAAGTCGCCTTGATCGAAGCAGAACTGGCTGCGCTGGCACAACAGCCTTTAGCGTGGCAAGCCTATGATCAGGCGCTGAAACTGGCGCAAAATAGTGGTTTTTGTCAGCATTATGCAATTGCCGCTGAATTAGCTGCCGGGTATTGGCAACGTCTGGGCAAGACTGATTTTGCCAATCTGCACTGGCAACAGGCATTGCAGCATTACCAACAATGGCAAGCCCATCGCAAAGTGGCTCAGCTGCAACAA